>NZ_KB906170.1:0-175246 GCF_000381205.1 Thioalkalivibrio sp. ALE11
GCATCCGTGTCTTCGGGACAGGGCATGAGAGGCCGGTGAGGAGAACCCCTGGCGCTCCTATGAGGCATCCCTTCCCCGGAAGGGCTGACCCTCGCCCGTAGAGAAGGGCAGCTCCGCGACGAAGTGAAGTCCGGTCGGTAACCAACCCGCGTATATCAGAGTGATCCACCGTCGCAATCCGCTTCTCGTGCCCTGCCTCGAAGGCATGGAAAACAGGAGGTCTCGATCGAACACTACAGCCAACCGTTGACAGGTCAATCCATATCAGGAGCCTGCTTGCAGGCGAACAGCGCCGGAGTCGCCGAAAAGGCCAGCGCGAGCGCCAGCAGCAGGATCATGGTGGTGGCCACGCGCCCGATGACCGGCCAGCGATGCAGCTGGCGTTCCGTCAGGGTCCACCAGTGGGCCAGCCGGGCCATGCCGGGCAGGGTGCGCGGGGCGCTTCGGTCGGGTTCGGGGGGCCGCGCCGCGACCCGGCCGATCCCGGGCCATCGGGATCGCTGCCACCATGCCCCGCCTGCCAGGATCCCGGCGAGCAACAGCGGCCAGACGCCGTCCCCGATGGCCGATGCAGTGAGGGCGTATTCGCGCAGGGAGGTATCCGCTAACCACCAGGGCAACAGCAGCCCCGCAACGAGGGTCAGCAACCAGGGTGTCATGCCCCTGATGCCAACGGCGGCGCCGGTCGTCGGCTTCAAGTCGGACTCCGGGGTGTCGCTGGCCGTGTGCCGCAGGAAATGCAGCATCAGCAGGGCGGTGGCGGTGCCGGTCAGCCCCGCCAGCCAGCCGGGCATTCCGTTTGTAAGGGCGGCCTTGGCCAGGGCGCCGCCGGAGAGCGGGGCGGCCGCGAGCGCGGCCCCGGCCAGCGCCAGACCTGGCAGCACGGTCTTGCGGGCAAAGCGATCCGCCGTCGTGCTCAGCAGCCCGGTGCCCAGGAACAGCGCCCCCTTGACCAGACCGTGATGAGCCAGCATCACCGCCAGACCCGCCCAGACGGCGGCCGGCGGCCCGCCTGACGACGTCCCGGCCGCAGCCATGCCGAGCAGGGCGACCACAAGGCCCATCTGACTGACGCTGGACCAGGCGAGAATCGTCTTGGGTTGCGAGTGACGCAGGCCCGCCGCCACGGCATAAAAGGTGCCCGTGAGACCCAGCGCGGTCAGGATCAGGGCGCCGTGCCCGGGGACCTCAAGACCGCCTTCCAGCAGTCGCCATGCGCCCAGGGCGCCGACCTTGATCATTACCCCGCTCAGCACCGCGCTGGCCGGCACCGGGGCCACCGCGTGGGCCCGGGGCAGCCAGGCATGCAGCCCCGGCGCGCCCAGCTTCAGGCCGAAGCCGATCGCGAACAGCAGGGCGGCGGCCGGTTCCATCTCCGCACCCAGTCCGGCGAGATCCGGCGAATGGCCAGGACCGGCGAGCATGGTGGTCCAGGCCACCGCCGTGAACAGCGCGACCTCGCCGATCAGCATCAGCCCGAGGTAGAGCCGTCCGGCCCGCAGGGCCGTCACGCCGCCAGTGTGGGTGACCAGACCGTAGGCCACGAAGGTCATCAGCGCGAAACCGGCATAGAAGGTGAGCAGATCCGCAGCCAGAACCAGCAGCAGGTAGCCGGCCAGGGTCAGCAACCAGAACACGGCAAACCGCAGCGGGTGTGTCAGCGGGTGTCGATGGGCATACGTCCCGGCGAGCAGCCATAACAGCGCGCCGGGCAACAGAAAGGCACGGGCCGTGCCATCCAGCGCCAGACGGGCCTGATCCAGCAGCCCGGGCAACACGACCCCGCCATCGGGGTCGGGGCCTGCCAGGGCCAGCAAGAGCGCCGGCAGGGCCGCCAGCGGCAGTAGCATGGTGGCCCGGCGACGCAGGGCGGGGAGCGCGAGCGCGGTCAGGGCCAGCCATGGCGCCAGCACGGCCAGCAGCAGGGCGAGCTGCGTGGCGTTCATCCGGCCAGCCCCGCGGCCGCAAAGGCCGAGCGCAGCGCCGTGGCGAACAGGCCGCTCGCGATCGCCGCCAGGGCCAGCACCAGTGCGGCCCGGGGCATGGCCAGCGGGACGACCAGCGGTTGCGCCCGTGCGGGCGCCGCAGCCGAGCCAACGCTTCCGGCACGCAAGGGATCCCGCAGAATCCGCCACAGGTATCCGGCGGTGACGAACGTCCCGAGCACGATCACTGCCGCCCAGGGCCAGGCGCGCGCGGCCAGCGCCGATTCCAGCAGCCACCACTTGGCAACGAAGCCCCCGCTGGGCGGAAGCCCCACCAGACTCGCCGCCGCCAACGCGATCGCGATCCAAGCCGGCAGGCTGCCGCCGGCGATCGGCGGGCCGATGCGGCGCAGATGGTCACTGCCCCATTGCCACGCCAGACAGCCCGCCGCCAGGAACAGGCTGCCCTTGGCCAGGCCATGGGCCAGCAACAGCATCAGCATGCCCGCATGGGCCTGGCCGGGCAGGGCGCCGGCGGCGGCCAGCGGGAACACCAGCAGGGCGAACCCCAGCTGCGACACCGTGGAATAGGCAATCACCATCTTCAGATGGCGCTGGAGCATGGCCAGTACACCGCCCCAGAGCACGGCTGCCGCCCCCAGCAGGCCCAGCAGCTGTGCCGGCAGCCCCGGAAGCATCCCGGCAAACGGGCCGAACCACAGGCGCAGCAGCAGGTAGAACGCCGCGGTCACCACCACCGCCGAGAGCACCGCGCTGACCGCCGCATGGGCCCGGCCATGGGCCGGGGGCAGCCAGAAGTGCAGCGGGAAGATCGCCCCCTTCAGCAACAGACCCAGGGTGATCATCACCGCGGCCGCCAGGGTGACGGGGTCCTCCGCGGCCCGGCCGGTCAGCAGGGCGATATCCAGCGCACCGTACTGGCCGTAGAGCAGGGCGACACCCAGAAGATACAGCGTGGAGCCCAGCAGCGTTGCGAGGAAGTAGCGCCATGCCGCGGCCAGCGCCGGCCCGCCAGCGGCAGCGATCAGCGCCACCGCGGCCAGCGCCACCATCTCCAGGATCACGTAGAGATTGAACAGATCGGCGGACAGGAACAAGGCGTTGAGCCCGCCCCACAGGAACAGCCACAACGGCCAGAAATACCGTCTCTGGCGACTTTCCGGCACCAGACGGCGCTCGGCAAGGCGATAGATCGCCGCGGCCAGCGCGACCATGGTGGTCAGGACAAGCAGGGTCAGGGCGAGGGCATCGACCTGCCAGCCGATCCCCAGCGGCGCGGCCCAGCCCCCCAGGTCCAGGCGCCAGGGGCCGGTGCGCCGGGTTTCCAGGACCAGAACGGCCAGGACCGGCAACAGCAGCAGCCCGGTCCCCAGCGTCGCCATGCGGCCCCGGCGCGGATGTGCGAACGCGACGGCCGCGGCCATCAGCGGCAGCCCCACCACCACGGCCGTGGCCAGCGTGGTGTTCACGGGTTGCGCGAGTCCCGGTCGTGGCCACTCACCGGCCCGCCACGGCGCTCCAGCAGGCGGACCATCAGCCCCAGTGCCACCGCCGTGGTCGACACCGTCACCACGATGCCCGTCAGCACCATCGCGTGGGGCACGGGGTCCAGCACCTCGGCGGCATGTGCCAGCGCCACCAGGAGCAGAAAGACCGCGGTGGTCAGGACATTCAGCGCGAGGATCTTGCGCATCAGCTGCGCACAGACGAACAGCCCGTGCAGGCCGATGATCAGCAGCGCGACGGCCAGCAGCAGATACAGGGTCATGCCGGCCTCCGGGTGTCCCAGTCGGCCGGGGGTTCACCGCCCAGATACAGCGCGAACAGCAGCAGCGCGATGGACAGCCCCGCAGCCAGTTCGAGCAGCAGGATCAGCGGCCCGGCCAGCTCGACCGGATACTCGAAGAACCCGTGACCCCCGACCATCACCGCGAAGGCCACCCCCAGCATCGCGGTCATCCCCAGCGCGAGCGCCCAGCGCCACGGGCCGTAGACATCACCCGACAGCCAGGGCCGCGCGCCGGCCAGCAGCATCAGCACGCCACCGGCGCCCATCACCGCACCCGCCGGGAAGGCACCCCCCGGCGCATGACTGCCGCGCCACAGCAGATAGGCCGAAACCAGCACGAACGCCGGGAACAGCACCCGGCCCAGGGCGGGCAGGGCGGGCGACACCAGTTCGGGCGAGGAAGGCCAGGGAGTAGGACCCAGCGACCACAGCACGACCACGCCCAGCAGCAGAATGGCGATTTCCAGCAGGGTGTCGAAGGCGCGAAAGTTGAGCAGGACCGCGGTGACCGGGTTTTCCACCCCGGAGCGCCCGAGTTCCGCAGCCACCGGTTCGCCCAGCCCCGGGGCCGGGAGCAGCCACGCCGCCCCGCCCAGACCGGCCAGCAACAACAGGCCTATCGGCAGCCAGAACGCCCGGTCGCGCCCGCGCAGACACACATCCGACGCGCGCCCCGACTCCCAGTCCAGCCGCCCCAGCGCGGACAGCAGCAGCGCGCCGGTGATGCCCGCGCCAATCGCCGCTTCGGCCAGAGCGATGTCCGGGGCCTCCAGGCGCACCCACGCCAGCGCCATCAGCAGTCCGAACACCATGAAACTGACCACCGCGCGGAACAGTCCAGCCGCGTGGATCGCCTGCCAGGCGGTCCACAGCAGGGCCGTGGCCAGAACCCCGTCGAATGCCAGACCCAGGGCGCCCATTCACAGCCCCCACGGGCGGATTCCACGGCGCAGGGCGGCGCGCGCGATCAGGCCCGCCCCCACCGCCGTCGCGACCAGCATCAGCAGCCACACCAGCAGCAGTTTCAGGGTCACTGCAAGATTCCCCGAATATACCCCCAGCCCCAGGCAGATCATGCCCAGGCCGATGTTGTCGGCCTTGGGCTGGGCATGCAGGCGGGTATACACATCCGGGAAACGCAGCAGCCCCAGCGTGCCCAGCAGCAGGAACAGCACACCGCCCACCGTCAGGATTCCCCCGATCACGCCCGTCAGGCTCACGGCCGGTCCTCCCCGTCGCTGGAACGGGCGCGGCCGGACCAGGCTCGGTTCACGAACGTGACCACCGCCAGCGCCGACAGCAGCGCGAACACCAGCGCCAGATCCACCAGGGCCTCGCGCTGCGTCAGCACCGCCATCAGCAGCGCGATGGCAATGGCCGAGGTCGCGAACATCTCCGCGGCCAGCATGCGGTCGGCGGCCGTTGGCCCGCGCAGCACCCGCATCAGCCCCACCACGATGTTGAGCATCAGCAGGATCACCAGGAACGGGAACAGATCAGTCATTGGGCGATTCCGGCTGAAACATGTTCATCACATGCCCCTCCAGACGCTCCAGGGTGTCCTGAGTACGGCGCGGGTGGGCCAGCACGTGCAGCGTAATCGCCTGTTCCGAGATGCGCACGCACAGGGTCCCGGGCATCAGATTCACCAGGTTGGCGAACATCAGGCGCGGGGTCCCCGCCGGCAGCGCCCAGGGATAATCCAGCAGGGCCGGTTCCAGCGGGCAACGCGGATGCACCGCGCGCCAGGCCACATCCAGCGCGCTGCGCAGCGAAAAGAACAGAAACACCGGCACGAAGGTGATAATCCCGCGGATACGCCAGCCACCCGTCCATCCCGGCGCGAAGGGATTGAACCAGGCCGCCGCCAGGATCGCCGGCACGCCCCACCACCAGGCCCCCGGATCGCCCTCGGTCAGGATCCACCAGATCCCGGCGTAGGCTGCCACGCGCAGCATGCGACCCGACCAGCGCGTCCGGGCCACACCCGCGCGGTTTCCCCGCAGTTCGCCGCCGGATCCGTCCATGCTCCATCCCCGCACCACAGCCGCCAGTGCCCGACAGTTTCCCCCACCCGGGCCGCATCGTGCCAGCGGGCGGAGACCATCATGCCCTGGTGGCCCGGTCGTGGCGGGGTGGAATCGGGGTCGATATCGTGGTGCTCGGGCGGATGCAGGGCGTGGGGTTCGCGCTGCGGGACAAGACCAGCGACTCAACCTGGAGTGACCCATTGGAACCACACCAACGCCGATACCCTTCGACCCCGCTACGGCGGTTTTTTGGATCGGAACATCGTCCGTGTCCGCGATGGTGTTGGTACTCGCAGAACGACCGTTGGCACACGCTCCTGTCACGACTCGCGAAGTGGTACAAATCCGGGTACACAAACGAAAAAGGCCAACCCGAAGGCTGGCCTGAGTCGTTGCTTTGTCTGGCTCCCCGGGACGGGCTCGAACCGCCGACCTAGTGATTAACAGTCGCGTCCGGCGCCGCACGGAAAGCCCTGTCACAAGGGGCGCTCTATCCGTAACTGCCTGTTCAGCAGTTGATTACACCCTGCCACCAAGTGACATTGAGTGTCAACGGGTATCCTCCTATACTGTGACAATCTTGTGACTGTCACAGCATCGGGGGACCATCGAATGCCCAACCTGACCGAGGCCGGACTCGCCAAACTCGAGCCACCCGACAAGGGGCGACGCCTCATCTTCGACACCCATCGGGAGGCCCCGAAGGGGTTCGGCGTCCGAATCAACGCCGGCGGCAAGAAATCGTTCGTTCTGCGCTACCAGTCGAGGGAGGGCAAAGACCGGCTGCTGACAATCGGCGAGCACGGAACCTGGACGGTGGCCGCGGCTCGGAAGCAAGCCGTCGAGCTACGGCGCGAGATCGACACCGGCGCGGACATCCTCGAAGAGCGCCGCACGGAGCGGAAGGAGCCGACCCTGCGGGATGTCCTCGAGCGCTACGACACCGCGCATATCCGCAAGCTCAAGTCCAGCGAATCGGTGCGCCGCACGCTGGAAATCTACGCGCTACCCGCGCTGGGCGGGTCCAAGATCAGGGACATTCGCCGACGCGAGGTGATCGAACTGGTGGAGGGTGTCGCGGAGGAACACCCTCGCGCTGCGTCGCTGCTGTTGACCTATCTCAAGGGCCTGTTCGGTTGGGCCGAGGATAGGGAGATCATCGAGGCCAACCCCGTGGCCACCATCCGCCCGCGCAAGGTCTCGAAGTCCATGACGCCGCGCCAGCGGGAGCGCGTACTGGACGATGCGGAAATTCGAGCCTTCTGGAACAGCTCGACCGATATGCACCTCCTGACCGATCTCGCGTTGCGTCTGATCCTGGTGACGGGGCAACGGCCGGGCGAGGTGGCCGGGATGCGCTGGGATGAAATCGAGGGCGATGTCTGGACCATTCCGGCAAGCCGCCGGGGCAAGACCGAGACCGCACACTTCGTGCCCCTGACGGGCACCGCGCTGGAGATACTGGAACAGGCGAGGTCAGAGCTCGAACGGCTGGCCAAGCGGCGTAAGCGGCCGGCGTCGGGGCACGTATTCGAGGCCCGGCCGGGTTCACCGATCACGACCCCGGCGCTGGGGCGCGCCGTCTCCCGATTCCGGGCGGAACTCGAGAACTGGGAGGCGGATACCTGGGGGCACTGGACGCCGCACGACCTGCGCCGCACCTGCCGGACCCGGCTGGCGGCCGAGGGCATCCCCGAAGCCGTGGCCGAGGCCGTGATCGGCCACACCCGCAAGGGCATCGTGGCCGTGTACGACCGCCATGGTTATGACGTCGAGAAGCGGGCCGCGCTCAAAACTTGGGAACGGAGATTGCTTCGCATCGCGCGCGGGGAGACCGGCGAGGACAACGTGGTGAGTATTCACGCTGGGCAGGCAACCAATGGATAAGCGCAACAGGCCCCGCGATTGGTGGGGTGATACCCCGCGCCACCCGGAAGCAACCCGAACGACGCTGAGGAAGCTGCAAGGCAAGGTTGCATCCTTTGACTTCCCTGAAAGCCTTACGCAGGAGGACTGGCAGGAACTGTGTTGTGTCGTTGATTGGTGGAAAGGGGACTCCTTGCCTCTAATGAGCGAGATGGCGGCCGCAATGCGTCTGATGGCTTTGGGCAGGGTGCTTCAATCAGGTGGTTCGATACCCGAGGAAGCTTCCAAGTGGCTGGGCGAGGCCCTGGTGAACATTGCAGGCGGGCGCGAGCCGGACGTTGCGCTGGGCTTGTGGCCGGGGAAAGGGCGCCCGCCCAAGTACAGGAGGATAAAGAAAATCGCCGCGGTGATGCACTACCTCACGAGCCACGGATTGACTCAAGACCACGCGGCATCGGTGGTCGCGGAGGATCTGCCGCGATATTGGATCAAGGGCGTGTTTGAAACGCGCGATGTGAAGCAGGCCCATAACGACCTGAAGGCGTCACGCGGGATATTTGAACACCTGCAATCTGTCGAAACCGGGTTCGACGATCACGAGCAAGTCGGATATGTGCGGCTGTCATTAGCCGGCAAGCACTACAACACGTATTACATGGAGCCGTGGGACCAGCTCCTGCGGGAAGAAAAAGACGCCGATTTTTCACCATAGGAACGCCAGCCATGCATTAACAAACTGGCCGCGTACTGACACGCGAGGCCAGATTAATGACCGACAATCCCAACATGACGCCCCAGCAGGCGGCCGAGTACCTGCACCTATCCCCCCGCACGCTCATCCGGTGGCGGAACATGCGTAAGGGCCCACCGTGGGTAAAGCTGGGGCACCGGGTGATATACCGCCGCGCCGACCTCGATGCATGGTTGGCGCGCAACGTTCAGGCTCCTGTTGCGGACCTCGCACAATGAGCGCCGCCAACAGAAACGCCCCGGCCGGGGGAACGGCACGGGGCGCGGGGACAGAGCACACGCAAGCACTCACCCGCAAGTATAGCAAGCGCAGCGTGTACACGCCCGGCAGTCGGGTGCAACTCGACTTGCTACCCGGCAAGGCCTGGACGCTGATTGCGAACGATGGTTGCCGGGCCGTTCTGCACAACCCCGAGTACGGCATCTTGCACGCTCCGTCCGTTCACGTCTGGCTCGCGCAGGTGACGCAATGACGGGCCTGACGTTCGAGGCCGTCCACGACGCTGCGCGCGGTCGCTGGCCGGAGATCCTGGTGGGGCTGGGAATTGACGCCGCTACCCTGCGGGACCGGCACGGGCCGTGCCCGGGCTGCGGTGGCCGGGACCGTTTCCGGTTCGACGACAAGGGCGTGGGGCGCTTCATCTGTGGCCGCGGCGGCGATGCGCTATCCGGCGATGGTTTCGGCCTGCTGCAGCACGTCCACGGCTGGACTGCGCGCGAGGCGCTGGAGCGCGTGGGCAACGCGCTTGGGATCGAGACGGAGGGCAGCGCCGATTCCGCACCGATCGCGGCACCACGGGCGCCAGTGAAGCCGACACAGCCCACCAGAACCGAGGCCTACGCCCGCGAGGTCTGGGCACGCGCCGTCACGGATGATCCCGTGGCTGGCAGCCACCCGTACGCGATCAGCAAGGGCATAACCTGGGCCGCGGGCGCCGGTAGGACCACCGCGTCGGGCAAGATCATCGGCCGGGATGCCGACTGCCTAGTGATCCCAATTCGCTCAATGGATTGGAGCGTGATCGCCGTGCAGTGCATCAACCCGGCGGGCGCCAAGCAAACCTTCGGCTCGATGGGCGATGACGGTTGCCTTCTGCTGGGCAACACCCTCGACCGTGCGATCCCCTGGATGGTTGCCGAAGGATGGGCGGATGCGGTTTCCCTGGTGTTTCACCACTACGAAGGCAACGCCGTGGCCGCCGCCGCGTTCGGGATACGCCGCATGGAGCGGGTGGCGCATGCCATCGCGGAGCACTTCCAACCGGATGAGCTGGTCATCCTGGAGGACGCGGCATGACGGCGATCAAACACGCCCGGCTGCCGGACTCCGGGCCGGGGAAAGACCCGAACGACCTTCGCGATCACCCCGAGATCGTCACCCGTACGATCGAGGCCGCGAAGTCCGAAGAGCCCGATGCGCCCAGTCCGTTCGACCTCAGCACGGCGAGCGTCCAGGACCTTCTGCATTCGACCCCGCCGGCCCGGCAATGGCTGGTGCGGGACGTGCTGCCGCACAACGTGGTCGGGCTACTGGGTGCGGCCGGCGGCACGGGAAAGTCGTTCGCCAAGCTGCAACTGGCGGTGAGCCTCGCAACCGGCACGCCGTGGCTGGGCATGGAGCTGGGGATGGACGGCGCCACCCTGGTTCTGTCCGCGGAGGACGATCGGGACGAGATCCACCGCCGGCTGCGCGCCGTGGTCGATCACTACGTCCCGCCAGGCCACCCGGGCCGCACCGAGGGCCTGGAGGCCATCGGGCGCCGGGTTTTCGTCCTGGATCGCGTGGGCGGCGATAACCGGCTGACCGCGGCCATCGCGGGCGAAACCGCACGCACCGAGTTCGCGGATCGCGTGATCGCGACGGCCAGGGCGATGCCGGAGGCCCCGGCCATGATCGTGCTTGACCCGTTAGCGCGATTCGATGGTGGAGACCCCAACAGCAACGCGGACGGCACCCGACTGATCGAGTCCGCGGAGCATATCCGCCGGGAAACCGGCGCCACCGTCCTGCTGCCCCATCACGTCAGCAAGGCAGGCATTCGCGACTCGGAAGCCGGCCAGGAGGCGATCCGCGGGGCGAGCGGCCTGGTGGACGGTGCGCGCTGGGTGGGACTGATGGCGACCCTTCGGCGCGATGACGCGAAGAAATACGGCGTCGAGCCCGAAGAGGCCCGCCGCTTTGTTCACTTCGCGGTGGTCAAAGGCAACTACGGCCCGCCCTGGGAAGGCATGTGGCTGGAGCGGGGTGACGGTGGGGTGCTCTGCCCCACCACCCTGAACATGACCCGCGCGGACGCGCAGGAACAGCGCGCCGATGACGTTTATCAGCGCGTGCTGGGCGGCACCCGGGACTTGCTACGCCGCCACGGGCCGATGAGCATCCGGCACATCCGGGACCGCTATGCCGGCCAGAGCGGGATCTTCCGGGCTGGCGACAAGGCCGTGCGGGCCGCCCTGGAGCGCGCCGTGCTGAATCAAGAACTGCTGTCCCGCCCATGCCCCAACGGCAACGGCCACCACCTTCACCTGGCGCCCGGCGATGAATAGGGGGGTGGGGCACTGGGGTAGCGGGGCACCGTGGGGTATTTACCCCACTACCCCACGAATTTCGCTCCATGACGCGCCAAATCGTGGGGCAGGGTGGGGCACCGATTTTCAAGGAAAAACGCGCGTAAGTCATTGTTTTCTGGGGTGGGGCAGTGGGGCACTACCCCGCCCCTACGGGGGCACGTGGGGCAGTGCCCCACCGGGCGGCACGCCACGGGATGCGTGCCCCGCAGACCTGGCGATCCACCAGGCTGCAGACGCCGCCGGCATGGACCCCGCAACCCTGGCGGCCATGTTGTCGCCCGAGGACCACGCGGACCTGGACGCTGGCCTGCTGACCAGCGACGAGCTGGCGGCCTACGCCCGCAGCGTGGTCGGGCGCTGGCGGGATGGCTGGATCCTGGACGATGAGCGGGAACTGGCGAACACCTGGTTGCGTGAGGCCAGCGAGTGATGGGGCGCGGGTCCTTCCCCGGTATGCCCCGCGCGGGTGCGGAGAGGCGCGGATTCGCTCTATTTCCGAGCGCAGCAGTAGGGGGTTCACCGCCGTACCCTGCTGAGGGCGGACGCACAGACGAAACGGGACCAACCAGCGAGGCCAGCCAATGAGCACGCACGACCCGGAAACCGAAGCGCTTCACGAGCAACTGCATGAGATCGACGAAGCCCTGTTGCAGTTGGCCACGGAACGGGATTGGCCTCCGCACCTGACGTGCCTCGCCATGGTGCGCGCGGCCGGGATGATCGCGCGGCAATCCACGCCGCCGGAAAGCCTGCCGCGGGTCTCCAGGGCGTTGAGCACCCTCCTGGACGACACGCTGCTGCATCGGACGGAGGGCCCGGTGCAATGAGTGATGCGGTAGACAAGCTGCGGCGCATGGTCGCCGCCGTCCAGGCAAGCCGGCCGCTGCCGGACGATGTGCGCGCCTGGTGGCTGCACGGGGCGGAGCGGTTCATGGACTCCGGTGGACGGAGCCCGCTGGATACCTGCCTGGGTTTGCGGGGGCGCGGGGTGCGGAGTCTGGAAACTCAGCAGGCCCTCGCCGAACGGAACGAAGCGCTGGAGCGGGCCGGCAAGCTGGCCGGCGCTGACCTTCCCGAGGAAGTCCGCCGCTTCCGCCGGCGGTGGGCGCGCCTGTGGACCTACGAGCAGCCGCCTTCGGATCTGAGGCCGGTGGAACGCGAGCTGTTCCAGGCCTTCCGGTCGCATGAAGTGCCCGAAGACCCGCATTACCTGCGCCGTCTGGCGCGAGTGAAATAGCCGGTTTTCCTTTGAAATCCGGGGCGTATCGTGGTCGCCATGAACAAGATCCACGCATTCCAGAACGGCGGCCTCGAGATCCTCGTGTACGAGGACATCTCCGATGGATTCGCCCGCGACATCGTTGAGCAACTGGCCGGCCATACCGGGCCGGTCACGTTGCGGATCAATTCACCCGGCGGCGCGGTGTCCGAAACCCTCGCCGCCTACAACGCCCTGGTGCAACACCCCGGCCGGGTCGTGGTGTACGTGGACGGCCTCGCCGCCAGCAGCGCCAGCCTGCTGGCCATGGCCGGCGCGCACACCGTCATGGCGGAAAACGCCCTGATGATGATCCACGACCCGTGGGTATTCACCGGCGGCAACTCCGAGGAACTGCGCCGCCTGGCGGACACCCTGGACAAGCACCGCGACGTGATGGTCGAGGCCTACCGGCGCAAGTCGGGCATGAGCGCCCGAGCCGTGACCGAGATCATGCAGTCGGAAACCTGGTTTACGGCCGAAGAGGCCCTGCAGGCCCGGTTCATCGACGAAATCCAGGAGTCCCCTGCGATCGCGGCCTCGCTGGACCTTTCCCGTTTCAACCTTCCCGATAGGATCAAGAACATGAGCACCGACAACACCCAACAGAACCACGGTTCCGAAGGCGCGAACCCGGCGGCCCACAACCCGGATCCGGTCGCGCTGGAACGCCAGCGAATCCAGCGCCGGAACGAAACCATCCGGGCGCGCTTCAAGCCGTTCATGGACCGCGACGACGTGCGCGCCATGTACGACGACCTGATCGTTGACCCCGAAGTAACGGCCGAAGCCGCCGTCGAAAAGCTTCTCGCCAAGCTGGGCGAGGGGGCGGAACCGATCAACCCGCAGGGCTTTGCACCGCCGGTGCCGGACATGCGCGGCGGAACCAACTCACACGCCGGCGAGTTCTCTGCAGCCGTGACCGATAGCATCCTGATGCGCTACGGCGTGCCGGTGCAGAACCCGCACCCGGCCGTGCGTGACGTTCGCGGCATGGGCGTGGATGACATTTGCGCGTCGATCCTGAGTCAGAACGGGAAAACGACCCGCGGCAAGAGCAAGGCCGAAATCGTGCAGGCGGCCATGACCACCAGCGACCTGCCGGCCCTGATGGAAGGCATCGCCTCGAAGGCGCTGATGACGGGCTTCCAGGAATCCGAGGCGGCCTCGCATCGAGAGTGGACCCGCGAGGGGCAGTTGCCGGACTTCAAGGAAGCCCGCCGGGCCGCCCTGTCGGAAGCGCCGGCACTGAAAGAGGTCGCGGAAGGTGCCGAGTACACCTATGGCGCGGTCAGCGATGCGTCGGAAACGATCAAGCTTTCAACCTACGGGCGGATCGTGAAGCTGAGCCGGCACGCTCTGATCAATGACGACATCGGCGAGCTGGCCCGCCTGCCGCTGGCCATGGGCCAGGCCGCCGCCCGCACCGAGGCGCACAACGTCTACAGCCTGCTGACCGACAACCCCGACATGCGTGACGGGAAGCCGCTGTTCCACTCGGACCACTCGAACGAAGGGACCGCGGCCAAGCCGGATATCGAGAGCCTGGGCGAGGCGCGCAAGCTGATGCGCCTGCAGAAGGGCATCGCCGGTGCGGCCACGCTGAACATCGTGCCGCGCTTCCTGATCGTGCCGGCGGCCCTGGAGACCATCGCCGAACAGTTGCTGGTCTCCATCGCGCCCGCGCAGACCGGGCACGCCGTGCCGGACTGGATGCGCAACCTCGCCGTGGTGGTCGATTCCCGTCTGGATGAGGCCAGTGAAACGGCCTGGTATCTTGCGGCGAGCCCCGACCAGCACGACACCGTGGAAGTGGCCCGGCTCGACGGAAACGGTGCGGAGAGCTTCACGCAGGAAGATTTTGCCACCGACAACATGAGCTTCAAGATCCGTCTGGACACCGGTGCGGCCGTCCTCGATTGGCGCGCCCTTGTGCGTAACCAGGGCGCGTAACCGTTTCCCCCCTGCCGGTTTCGGGTTCTCGTCGGTGGGGGAAAGCGGCCCGCGCGCGCGGCGGCCTTTGCGCGACGCGGGTTCCCCTGCGCGTACCTGGGGTGGGCGCGCCAATGGCTGGGCCGGGGCCTGGGGGCACCGGCACTTATTCCGCGGTCCGCCGGGAGCCGTGTCTCCGAAAATCCCGGCACCTATCCATGACCCGGCTGGACCAACGCGGCCCGCCGGGTTTCTTTGTGGGTCCCTATCGCGGACGCGAGCGGTGCGGGTGCGGAGAGGCGCGGATTTCGACAGTTTTTGCCATTCAATAGGCTTTGTTTATTCCATATCGCAGTCCCATAGTTGATTGCCAATCAACTTTCGCCGCCGGAATTTACGCGAGATCCGCGCCTCTCCGTCCCCGCACTGCGCTCGCCCCCGACAGGACCCGCCGTGCTATAGCCTGCGCACCGCAGGCAAAGAAAAGGCCGGCGCATGGCCGGCCCTGGTGGGTTCTGCATCCGCTACCGCAGGCTGCGGCGTTCCTCGATCGAGAGCGGTTCCCTTTCATCCGTCCAGCGCCCGATATAGGCGCCGGCCTCGCGATCCTTGAGCGCTGCCTGCGCCTCCTCGCGGCTGCGGAACGGCCCGGCGACGATATCGCCAATCAGGCGGCGCCCATCGGGCAAGTCGCGGTCCTGGACCACATAGAAGCGGTTGAACTCGGGAATCATGCGAACACCTCCTGTTTGAACTGGGACCAGGCATCTGCAGGGCTTGCGCTGGCGGCGCGGTCGAGCCAATACCGGCGCTGTTGGCGGGTGAGCCCGTTCCACCAGGCGATGCCCGCCGCGTCATCGTCGCCGCCCTGCTGGCGTGGCTCCGATTCGACTACCTGCAGCCGGCCTTCGCGGGCGTGGCGCTGGTGCTCCGGGCAAAGCAGGGACTCGGTTTCGCGATCAAGCGCGACCCAGTGGGTGCCGGTGTTGCGGCAGCGGGTGCCGCGCGTGGTGGCCGCCTGGCAGCGGCGGGGGGTGTGCTCCTGACTCGTCATGGCGTGTACTCCTGACCGTAGTGTGACCAGGAACGCCGCCTTGTGACTTTTCCGTGACAGGGCAAAAAAAAGGGGCCAGGCCGTTTGACCTAACCCCTTGTTTTGTTTGGCTCCCCGGGACGGGCTCGAACCGCCGACCTAGTGATTAACAGTCACCCGCTCTACCGACTGAGCTACCGGGGAATTAGCCGCGTATCGTATAGCCCGATCCGGGGTCCGTCAAGCGTTTCGGGAGGCGAACTCGCGCAGGCGTTCCAGTGCCTTGTCCAGCATCTCCAGGCTGGTGGCGAAGGACACGCGCAGATGCCCCGGGGCGCCGAACGCGCTGCCCGGAACCAGGGCCACGCCGGCCTCGTCCAGCAGCCGCTCGCCCAGAGCTACGTCGCTGTCGACCCCGGCACGTTCCATCAGGCCGGTGACCCGCGGGAAGCAGTAGAAGGTTCCGTCGGGCATGCGGCATTCGATGCCGTCGATGGCGTTGAGGCCGTCCACCGCGTGCCGCGCGCGCTGGGCGAACGCCGAGCACATCTGGCGCACGCAGGTCTGGTCGCCGTTGAGGGCGGCTTCGGCGGCTGCCTGGGCGATGGATGTGGGGTTGGAGGTGCTCTGCGACTGGATCTTCTTCATCGCGCCGATCAGGTCGGCCGGCCCCCCGGCGTAGCCGATGCGCCAGCCGGTCATGGCGTAGGCCTTGGACACGCCATTGAGGACAACAGTGCGCTCCAGCAGGTCGGGGGCTGCGTTGACGATGTTCACGAACTCGGTTTCGCCGAAACGGATGTGTTCGTACATGTCGTCAGTGGCGATGACGATCTGCGGATGACGCCGCAGCACCTCGGCGAGGGCCTCCAGTTCGCCACGCGAGTAGGCGGCGCCGGTGGGGTTGGAGGGGCTGTTGAGGAAGATCAGCCGGGTGCGTTCGCTGATGGCCTCTTCGAGGGCCTCGGGGCGGAGCTTGAAGCCCTGTTCCTGCGAGGCGCTCACGATGACGGGCCGCGCGCCGGCCAGCACCGCGATGTCGGGGTAGGAAACCCAGTAGGGGGCCGGCACGATCACTTCGTCACCCGGATTGAGCAGGGCCTGGCAGAGGTTGAAGATGCTCTGCTTGCCGCCGGAGGAGACCAGGATCTGTCCGGGAGTGAACGCGAGCTCGTTATCGCGTTCAAACTTGCGGATGATGGCGTCCTTCAGACCGGCCGTGCCGTCGACCGCGGTGTACTTGGTCTCACCGCGGGCAAGCGCATCAATCGCCGCCTGCTTGATATGCTCCGGCGTATCGAAGTCCGGCTCGCCGGCCCCCAGCCCCACGATATCGCGGCCTTCGGCCCGCAGCCGGGCGGCCAGGGCCGTCACGGCCAGGGTGGGGGAGGGCTGGATGCTCTGCACGCGGTCGGATAGCTGGATTTCCAAGGGACTGCCTCGATGTGGATGGGGTCGCGCGGTCGGGCGGGCCGGCCGCATCGCGGCCCGAAATGATACTGAAATCGGACGCGGAGGATAAGCGTTTGACGGAACATGAAGACCGGGCATTCCGGGTGGTGTCGCAGTACCAGCCGGCGGGTGACCAGCCGCAGGCGATCCGCGAGCTCACTCAGGGCATCGAGGACGGCCTCGCACATCAGGTGCTGCTGGGGGTGACCGGGTCGGGCAAGACCTTCACCATCGCCAACGTGGTGGAGAACCTGCAGCGCCCGACGATCGTGCTGGCGCCCAACAAGACGCTGGCCGCGCAGCTCTACGGCGAGTTCAAGGAGTTCTTCCCCAATAACGCGGTGGAGTATTTCGTTTCGTATTACGACTACTACCAGCCGGAGGCCTATGTCCCGTCCTCGGATACGTATATCGAGAAGGACGCGTCGATCAACGACCATATCGAGCAGATGCGCCTTTCGGCCACGCGTGCACTGCTGGAGCGGCGCGATGCGATCATCGTCGCCTCGGTGTCGGCGATCTACGGTCTGGGCGATCCGCGCAAGTATCTCTCGATGGTGCTGCACCTCAAGCGCGGCGAGCGCATCGACCAGCGCGATCTGCTGCGCCGCCTGGCGGAGCTGCAGTACACCCGCAACGATACCGAGCTGCGCCGCGCGACCTACCGGGTGCGCGGCGAGGTGATCGACATCCATCCGGCGGAATCCGAGCGCGAGGCGGTGCGCGTCGAGCTGTTCGACGACGAGATCGAGCGGCTATCGTATTTTGACCCGCTGACCGGCGAGGTGCTGAACACGGTGCCGCGCCTGACGATCTATCCCAAGACCCACTACGTGACCCCGCGCGAGACCCTGCTGGAGGCGGTGGACCAGATCCGCGACGAGCTGAAGGAACGGCTGGACTTCCTGCGCCAGGAGAACCGCCTGGTGGAGGCGCAGCGGCTGGAGCAGCGCACCCAGTTCGATCTGGAGATGATCCTGGAGATCGGCTACTGCAACGGGATTGAAAACTACTCGCGGTATCTTTCCGGACGTGCGCCGGGCGAACCGCCGCCGACGTTTTTCGACTACCTGCCGGAGGATGCGTTGCTGGTGATCGACGAGTCCCACGTGTCGGTGCCGCAGGTGGGCGGGATGTTCAAGGGCGACCGTTCGCGCAAGGAGACCCTGGTGGAGTACGGCTTCCGCCTGCCGTCGGCGCTGGACAACCGCCCGCTGCGCTTCGAGGAATTCGAACAGCTGATGCCGCAGACCATCCACGTCTCGGCCACGCCGGGGCCGTACGAGCGCGAACACGCCGGCGCCATCATCGACCAGGTGGTGCGGCCCACCGGGCTGCTGGACCCGGAACTGGAGGTGCGCCCGGTGGCCACCCAGGTGGACGACTGCCTGTCCGAGATCCGCGACCGGGTGGAGCGCGACGAACGGACCCTGATCACCACGCTGACCAAGCGCATGGCCGAGGACCTGACCGACTACCTGTCGGAACACGGCGTGCGCGTGCGCTACCTGCACTCGGACATCGACACGGTCGAGCGTATGGAGATCATCCGCGACCTGCGTCTGGGCGAATTCGACGTGCTGGTGGGGATCAACCTGCTGCGCGAGGGCCTGGACATGCCCGAGGTCTCGCTGGTGGCGATCTTCGACGCCGACAAGGAGGGCTTCCTGCGCTCCGACCGCTCGCTGATCCAGACGATCGGCCGCGCGGCGCGCAACGTGCGGGGCAAGGCCATCCTGTACGCGGACACCATCACCGGCTCGATGCGCCGTGCGATCGACGAGACGGAACGTCGCCGCGCCCGCCAGATCGAGCACAACGAGGCCCACGGGATTACCCCCGAGGGGATCCGCAAGAGCGTGGCCGACATCCTCGAGGCGGGGCAGGCCGCGCCCGGCACCCGGCGCAAGTCCGGCGGGCGCAAGGACGCGGACAGGAAGGTGGCCGAAGAGGCCGCCGACTACGTCGACGCGCCGGAGAATGCCGCCCGCGAGATCGAGCGCCTGGAACAGGAGATGTTCCAGAAGGCGCGCGATCTGGAATTCGAGGAGGCGGCGCGCCTGCGCGACCGTATCGAGAAGCTCAAGGCGCTCGCCTTTCTGCCCGAGGCTTCGCTATCCTGACGCACCCCTGAACCCCCTCTGAAGCGGGACTGCTCCCTCTTATGCGCTACCAGCCCGATCCCCGTCCGCCGGGTCCGGTCATGCTCGACGTGTCCGGACCCGAACTGAAGGCGGAAGACCGCGAACGCCTGCAGCACCCCGCGACCGGCGGGGTGATCCTGTTCGACCGCAACGTACACGGCCCGGAACAGGTCGAAGCCCTGACCGCAGACATGCGCCGCCTGCGCCCGGAACTGCTGATCGCGGTGGACCAGGAAGGAGGGCGGGTGCAGCGTCTGCGCGAGGGCTTCACCCGCTTCCCGCCGATGCGCAGTCTCGGCCACCTGCACGATCAGGTGCCGGCGCGGGCACGCGAGCTGGCGCGCGGGGCGGGCGAGCTGCTGGCGCTGGAGCTGCAGGCGGTGGGGATCGACTTCAGTTTCGCGCCGGTCCTCGACCGCGATCTCGAGATCAGCGAGGTGATTGGCGATCGGGCGTTTCATTACGATCCCGCGGTGATCGCCGATCTGGGGCTTGCGTTCGTGCGCGGCCTGACGGTGGCCGGCATGGCCTCGGTGGGCAAGCACTTTCCCGGACACGGCGCGGTGGCCGCCGATTCGCATGTCGCGGTGCCGGAGGACCCGCGCCCGCTGGCCGAGATCGAGGCCAGCGACATCGAGGCGTTCCGGCCGCTGGCCGGCCACCTCGAGGGAATGATGCCGGCCCACGTGGTGTATCCCGCGGTGGACGACCGACCGGCCGGGTTCTCGCGCACCTGGCTGCAGGACATCCTGCGCGGCCGGATCGGTTTTCAGGGCGCGATCTTTTCCGACGACCTGGCCATGGCCGGTGCCGAACAGATGGGTTCGCCCGCGGAGCGGGCCGACGCGGCGCTGGAGGCCGGCTGCGACATGATTCTGATCTGCAATCGGCCGGACGAGGCGGACGTCATCCTCGATCACCTCGCCGACCACCGCCAGGACGCCGATACCCGGGCTCGCCTCCGGCGCATGCACGCGCGCGCGGTGGCGGACGATGTGCAACATCGCACGGCATTGCAGGCCCAGTTGCATGCCTGGCTGAAGGCGGGCAGTGGCGGGGCATGACCCCCTTCGCGACCTTGTGCCGCAAGCACCGTTGGCGCCGCGCTTCCGACCCGCCTATAATGCGCCACCGGTTCGACACTGAGCTGCTAATAATATAGTTAACCAATCCCACAATGATGGAGAATCGTCATGGCCGATAAGCTCATGATCGTCATGGTCAACACCGACCCGAACAATCCGTCCGAACTCGGCGCCCCGTTTTTCCAGGCGACCGTGGCCGCCGCCATGGAATACGACGTCGAAGTCGTGATGACCGGCCGGGCCGGTGAACTGGCCAAGAAGGGCGTGGCGGAAAACCTGTTCGTGCAGGAAGGCAGCAGCAAGAGCGTCTACGACTTCATCAAGGATGCCCACGAAGCCGGCGTCGTGATGAAGGTCTGCACCCCGACGCTGGACCTGTGGGGCAACGACCTGATCGACGAAGTGGACGAGACCGTGGGCGGTGCCTACGTGATCTCCGAGGCGATGGACGACGACACCGTCACCTTCAACTACTGAGGCGAAGCGACGGAATCCGTCGAACGACCGGCCGGCCCCTGTGCCGGCCGGTTCTGTTTCGGGGCGGGGCATTCGCCGCGCCGCCAGGCCGGGCTCACCGACCCGGCCCCAGATGAACCCCGGGGGCCCGCATGAATCCCGAACAGGCACGAGCCACGCTGCGCGACGCCGACTGCCTCTACAGCCGCGACGCGGTGGAAACCGCCATCGACCGCCTGGCCGAACGCACCGCAAGGGAACTGGCGGACGAGAATCCGCTGGTGCTGGGCGTGATGAACGGCGGGGTCGTGCTGCTGGGCGGCCTGCTCACACGCTGGTCCTTCCCGATGCAGGTGGACTACCTGCACGCCACCCGCTATCGCGGGGCCACCCGCGGCGAAGAACAACTGCACTGGCTGTCCCTCCCGCACCAGTCCATGCAGGGACGCACCGTCGTCATCGTCGACGACATCCTCGACGGCGGCATCACCCTGGCCGGTATCCAGAGCTTCTGCCAGGAGCAGGGCGCCCGTCGCGTGGTGACCATCGTGCTGGTGGACAAGGCCAACCCCGAGCGAGACCCCTCGATCACCGTCGACCATGCCGCACTGGAAGCACCGAACCGGTATCTGTTCGGTTACGGCATGGATTATCAGGATTACCTGCGCAACGCGCCCGGCATCTTTGCCGTGGCCGACCACTGAAGGACGCGTGCCATGACCGCACCCCGACTGGCCATCATTGGCGGCACCGGACTGACCCGACTGAAGGACCTGGAGATCACCCACCGCCGGGTCATGCATACGCCGTACGGCGAACCCTCCGGACCCCTGGTGTTCGGGCGTCTGAACGGCATCGAAACGGTCTTTCTCCCGCGCCACGGGGCGCGACACACCATCCCGCCGCACCAGGTGAACTATCGCGCCAACATCTGGGCGCTGCATAACACCGGCGTGGAAACGGCGATCGCAGTGGCCGCCGTCGGCGGCATCGGCGAGTGCATGCAGCCCGGGCGACTCGCGATCCCGGACCAGATCATCGATTACACCTGGTCGCGTGCGAACACTTATTTCGAAGGTGGCCATCTCGATGAAGTGACCCACGTGGACATGACCTGGCCGTACTGTCCCGAAGTTCGCCGGAGGCTCCTGGAAGCGGCCCGTGAACTGGACCTGCCGATTTGCGAGCAGGGCACCTATGGCGCCACTCAGGGGCCACGCCTGGAAACCGCCGCGGAGATCGATCGCATGGAGCGCGACGGCTGCGACCTGGTGGGCATGACCGGCATGCCGGAAACGGCCCTGGCGCGGGAGCTGGGCCTGAGCTATGCAGCGTGTGCGGTGATTGCCAACCGTGCCGCAGGGCGCAGCGGCGGCGAGATCACGATGGACGAAATCGGCCGTAACCTGGAAACCGGCATGGAGCAGGTCAAGCAGCTCCTGGCCCGGGTCATCGCAACCCTGAAGTGAGTGAAGGAGAGGCCTCCAAGCCAGGGCCTTTCCAGGTCCGTTACTTTATTTAACATAATATCCATTATGCGACATTATATGGACACAGGAAGGAATCGGTTGACGCGATACGCTGATTACGCGCCGTGTCGTCAGTCGCGGGTGGCGATGTCGATGCCCTCGCCCATGACCTCCACGAGTAAGTCGATCTGCTCCTCGGTGATCACGTAGGGGGGCATGAGATAGGAGACGTTGCCCAGCGGGCGCAGCAGCGCCCCGCGGGTCAGACCGTGGCGATAGATATCGAGGCCCCGCCGCTCCTGCCACGGATACGGGGTCCGGCTGGCCTTGTCCTGCACCAGCTCGACCGCGGCGATCATGCCGTGCTGGCGCACGTCGGCCACGTGCGGGTGATCGTTGAGCGGTTCCAGGCGCCGTGCAATGTGCGCGGCCAGCTCGCGATTGCGCTCCAGCACCGGTTCGGACTCGAAGATGTCCAGCGTGGCCAGCGCGGCCCGGCACGCCAGCGGGTTCCCGGTGTAGGAATGCGAGTGCAGGAACATGTTGAGCTTTTCGTAATCGTCGTAGAACGCCTGATAGACCGTATCGGTGGTCAGCAGCGCGGCCATCGGCAGATAACCGCCGGTCAGGCCCTTGGACAGGCACAGGAAGTCGGGCGTGATCGGTCCCTGCTCGCAGGCGAACAGGGGCCCGGTACGGCCGAAGCCCACCGCGATCTCGTCGGCGATCAGGTGCACGCCATGGCGGTCGCAGGCGTCGCGCAGCAGGCGCAGGTATTCCGGGTCGAACATGCGCATGTGACCGGCGCACTGCACCAGCGGCTCGATGATGACCGCGGCCACCTCGTGGGCGTGGCGTTCCAGGGCCCGTTCCATGTGCGCGAACTGGCGGCGAGCCACATCGGCGCAGTCCTCGCCCGGCTCGCGGTGGAAGCAGTCGGGCCCCGGGACGTTGATCACGTCCAGCATCAGCGGCTCGTAGGTATGCCGGTAGAGCGGCACGTCACTGACCGACAGGGCGCCGATGGTCTCGCCGTGATAGGCGTTGGAGACCCCGATGAAGCGGGTCTTCTGCGGCTGGCCGACATTGCGCCAGTAGTGGAAGCTCATCTTGAGCGCGGCTTCCACGCCGGCCGAGCCGTTGTCGGCCAGGAACACCCGGTCGAGCCCTGCCGGAGTGATGTCGATCAGACGCTCGCTCAGCTCCACCACCGGCTCATGGGTGCAGCCGGCCAGGATTACGTGCTCCAGGCGGTCGACTTGCTCCTTGAGCGCGTCGTTGATGCGCGGATTGGCGTGACCGAACAGGTTCACCCACCAGGAGCTGATCGCGTCGAGGTAACGGTTGCCGTCGAAGTCGTACAGCCACACACCCTCGCCCCGCTCGATCGGCAGCAGGGGCAGCGTGCCCTCCTCCCCGTAATCCTTCATCTGGGTACAGGGGTGCCACAGGGCCCGCAGGTCGCGCCGGCGCACGTCTTCATTGCTCATGGATCAGACCCCGTGGCCGGCCTTCATCGCCTCGAATTCGTCCTCGAAGAAGAACTTCTCTTCACCGAAGGCCGGTTTCAGCTGGTTCAGCCAGGTGGCGTTCTCGTCGTAACGGGCGAAGAACGGGCGCTGCACCCAGTCCGGGTTGCGGCCCTGGATGAAGCGCAGCACGAAGACCTTCTCGCCGTGGATCTCGGTGACCCCCTGGATCTCGACCTTGCCCGGATCGGCGCTCATGGACGGCCCGCGCGCGGTGCGCGCCAGCCCCGAGACCTGCTGCATCGCCTCGCGATAGATCTCCCAGGCGCGCGCCAGCGGAACCTCGAAATAGCGCCGCGCGCCGGTGTCGCGCTCCACGAACATGTAGTACGGAATGATCCCGAGGCGCACCTGTTCGCGCCACAGATCGGCCCAGGCCTGCGGATCGTCATTGATGTGGCGCAGAAGCGGCCCCTGGGCACGGATCTCGGCGCCGGTGTCACGCACCCGGCGGATCGCCTCGCGGGCGATCGGGGTACGCAGCTCGTTGGGATGGTTGTAATGCGCCATCAGTGCCACGTGCTTGCCGCCCTCGACCAGCTGTTCCAGCAGCCGCAGCAAGTCATCGGCATCGCTTTCGGTCACGAAACGGTAGGGCCAGAAGGACAGCGCCTTGGTCCCGATGCGTACCGTCTGGACGTGCTCCAGCCCGGGTTCCAGCAGGGCTTCGAGATAGCCGCGCAGATTCCTGGTTTTCATGACCATCGGATCGCCGCCGGTCATCAGCAGATCGGAGATCGCCGGGTGCTCACGCAGGTACTGGTGCAGCAGACCGGCATCGGTGGAGGCAATACGCAGTTCCTTGTCCCCCACGAACTGGGCCCAGCGGAAGCAGAAGGTGCAGTACGAATGGCAGGTCTGCCCCTGACTGGGGAAGAACAGCACCGTCTCGCGATACTTGTGCTGCAGGCCGTTCATGACCTCGCCGTCATCCTCGCTGGGCCGGTTCAGTTCCATCTGGCCGGCCGGATGCGGATTCAGTTCATCCCGCAGTTCCTTCGCCAGGGCCGCGATCTCCTTGCGCCCGGCCCCGCGGCGATGCAGCGCGGCCATCCGCTCGTAGGCCTCCGGGGAGAGCATCTCCCGCTGCGGGAAAGTCAGCTGGAACATCGGGTCGTCCGGGATATTGTCCCAGTCGATCAATTCGTCGATCACGTACTCGTTGATCCGGAATGGCAGCACGCTGGCCACCACGCGCATGTCGAAACGCATGGCCTCGGGGACAAGCTCGAGGGCCTCGATCCGGTCCAGGTTGCGATCGTTGTAGACCTGGAACTCGCGCGGCTCGATCGAGCCGGCTTCCGGGTCCTGGTAGAACTTGAGAACGGAATTCATCCGTGCCTCCTGTCGACGGTCGATGCGCCCGCTCCGCCCCTCCGGGCCGTCGCGATCGTGGGAATTACGGTTACTTCGGGACCGAGGCGGTCACACGGCGGGCCTTCGGGGCGAGGGCTGCCGCCTCGGTGGTGAGCGGCGTCAGGGAAACAGCGACGCGTACGTTATCAAGCACCTTGCGGGCGGACAAGAGATTTCGCGTGACTCTCAGGTTACCACCCCTGCGGCAGTGTGGGTTACCCTCGCCGAACCTGAAAGGAGGGCGTCATGCACCCGGAATTCCCCCATGAGGACATCATCCACCTCAACCATGCCGCGGTCGGACCGTGGCCCCGGCGCACCGCCGAAGCGGTCGAGGCCTTCGCCCGCGAGAACCTGCATCACGGCTCGCGGGGTTATGGACGCTGGCTGGAAACCATCAGCGCCACTCGGGAGCTGGCGCGGCAACTGATCGGTGCCCCCGAAGCGGAAGACGTGGCCTTCGTGAAGAACACCTCGGAGGCGCTGTCCATGGTGGCCTTCGGTCTGCCCTGGCGATCGGGGCAGAACATCGTGATTCCCGAGGGGGAGTTTCCCTCCAACCGCGTGGTATGGCACGCCGCTGCCGAACGTTACGACCTGGAGGTTCGGGAAATCGCCATCGGCGAGGAACCCGAGCTGGATCTGCTCAGGGCCTGCGACCATGCCACGGCTCTGGTGTCCGCGAGTGCGGTGCGCTATGACTCGGGCCTGCGCATGGACGTGCAGTTCCTCGGCAACGAGCTCCACGGACGCGGCATTCTCTTCTGCGTGGACGCCATTCAGCATCTGGGCGCCCTGCCCTTTGACGCGCCGGGATGCCGCGCCGATTTCGTGATGGCCGACGCGCACAAATGGATGCTCGCGCCGGAGGGCATCGGTCTGTTCTACGTCAATCCCGAGGTCCGTGACCGCCTGGAGCTGAACGAATACGGCTGGCACATGCTCGAGCACGCCGGGGACTTCGACAATCCCGCGCTGACGCCCTCGCCCGGCGCCCGGCGTTTCGAGCCCGGCAGCCCCAACATGCTGGGCATCCAGGCGCTCCACGGCAGTCTGTCACTATTGCTGGAAACCGGCATGGACCGGGTGGACGAAGAGATCCGGGAGCACTGGCTGCATCTCGAGGATCGCCTGCGCGGGCTGGGCTGCGAAATCCTCAGTGCCCGCCACCGCCGCGCCGGCATCCTGACCTTCCGGCCCTCCGCAGGGCTGCTGGGGGACACCTCGCTGGAGACCGTTTACCACCGGCTGCAGGCGGATGGCATCCTGTGCGCCATGCGTGGCGGCGGGATCCGTTTCTCCCCGCATTTCTACCACGAGACCGCGGACCTGGACCGCGCGGTGGAGGGACTGCGCGAGGCGCTTCCGGGCCGGTAAGGCCGTTCAGAAGGTGTGAGTCTTGCGGTCCGAATTGAGCATGCCGCCCAGGTGATCCTCGATCCGGCGGCGGGTCTGCCCCTTGTCGGAGGTGTTGAACTGGACTCCGATACCGCGCAGGCGGTTGCCCTGGGCCCGTGGCGGGGTGATCCACACCACCGTACAGGGCGTTGGCAGGCGATCGCCGTCGTCCAGCAGGGACAGCAGCAGGAAGACCTGATCGCCCAGCTTGTACGACTTGTCGGTAGGAATGAACAGCCCGCCGTTGCTCACAAAGGGCATGTACGCCGCATACAGCGCGGGTTTTTCCTTGATTGCCAAGGTCAGCATCCCTTGCCCGGCCATGAGCCCTCCCCGATTTCCACAGTGGTTTTTGCAGCGGCGCTCAGTATGCCCCGGAGCGCCCCCGGGATGCCAGCCGCCCCGCCGTCGTCTGCGCCAGCATGGCCGCCGCCATGTCTTCCAGCCGGAGCTGCGGGTTCAGCTGCGCACGCGCCCGGCGCTGCCAGCGCCGCGATTCCTGGACCAGCGAGGCCAGTCCCCGCGCCCCGCGCTCGCGGGCGAAGGCCTGCAGCCGGTCCTGCGGGAACTGCGCGCCGAATCGATCCACCTCGCCACTCGCCAGCCAGCGCTGGGCCGACAGCAGCAGGGCCTGCCAGCGCGGCAGCAGGGTCTCCAGGTTGCAGCGCGCCAGCTGCGTGACCGCCGAATGCAGCTCGCGAGCCTGCAAGAGTTCCGCGAGGGCCTCACGTTCCTGTCGCCAGGCGGCGTGACGCTCGGGATCCGCCAGGAGTTCGGCCGCAACCACCGGGCGCCCGAGGCTGGCCGCCCAGGCCTCGTCCACCGCCGCAGGCTCCGACGCGCCGGCGGCCAGCCAGTCACGTGCGGCTTCGAGATCCGGAGCCGGAAGATGCAGATCCTGGCAGCGGCTGCGAATGGTGGCCGGCAGGGCCGAGGGTCGCGCGCTCTCGAGAACGATCAGCCCGCCCGCCGGGGGCTCTTCCAGGGTCTTGAGCAGCGCATTCGCCGCACTCGCGTTCATGGCATCCGCCGGATGCAGCCGCAGCACGCGCCAGTCACCGGAGCCGCTGAGAGCCAGGAATTCACCGGCTTCGCGCACGGCATCCACCGGGATTTCCTTGCCCGACTCCGGCGGCATCACGTCGTGCAGCTCCGGATGCACGCCCCCGACAAAACTGCGGCACCCGCCACATTCCCCGCAGGCCGGCTGCGTGCCCGCAGCCCGTTCGCAGAACAGGCGCTGGAGCAGGGCCGTAACCAGCAGGCCCTTGCCCACGCCCTCGGCGCCGGTGACCAGCAGGCCACCGGGCAGATGCCCGGCCGCCGCACGCTGCACCAGCGTCTCCCAGGGCTGCGCGAGCCACGGCGGCACCGCGCCCGGCTCGTTCACGTGGACGCCTCCAGCAGACCGCGGCAGCGCAGCCCCTCGAGCATCCGCTGTGCCACGGTGGCGGCATCCGCCGAGGCATCCACCACCAGGTAGCGCTGCGGTTCTGCATCGGCCCGGCGCCGGTAAGCCGCGCGGGCACGTTCGAAAAATTCCTCTGCCTCGCGCTCGATGCGGTCCCGACGTCCCCGCTGCACGGCCCGCTGCAGTCCGGTTGCCGGGTCGATGTCGAGCAGGATCACCAGATCCGGGCGCAGATCGCCCTGCACCCAGTCCTCCAGTGCTGCAACCCGAGTGTCGCCCAGACCGCGCCCGCCGCCCTGGTAGGCAAAGCTCGCATCGGTAAAACGGTCGCTGACCACCCACTGTCCCGCATCCAGGGCCGGGCGGATCACTTCGGCGAGATGCTGCGCGCGCGCCGCGAACATCAGCAACAGCTCCGCTTCAGGGATCATCTCCGGCAGGTCCGGATCCAGCAACAGGCCGCGCAGGCGTTCGCCCAGCCCGGTGCCCCCGGGCTCGCGGGTCGCGCACACCCGCTGGCCGGCCGCCTCCAGTGCCTCGACCAGGGTTCCCATCTGGGTGGTCTTGCCGGCCCCTTCGATGCCCTCGAGGGTCAGGAATTGCCCCGTCATCAACGTCCCCTTCGGCCGTAGCGGCTCGCGTCGCCATCCAGCTGATAGCGAATCACGGCCTCGCGATGTTCGCGATAGGTCTCGGAAAAATGGTGGCTTCCATCATTGCGCGAGACAAAAAAGAACTCCCGGGTGTCCGCCGGCCGCGCGGCCGCTTCGATGGCGGCCCGGCCCGGCAGTGCGATGGGCGTCGGCGGAAGCCCTGGCCGGGTATAGGTGTTGTACGGATGATCCCGCTCCAGCTCCGCGCCCGTCAGTCGTTGCACGCCGGTCTCCTGCACATACAGCAGCGTGGGATCGGTCTGCAGCCGCATCCCCTCGCGCAGGCGATTCACGAACACGGCCGCCACCCGATCACGCTCGTCGCCGCGCCCGGTCTCGCGTTCCACGATCGAGGCCAGGATCAGCAGCTCGTACGGATCCTCCAGCGGCAGATCCTCGGAACGCCCCGCCCAGGCCGCATCCAGCGTGGCCCGCATTGCCTCGTGGCCACGCCGCAGGACGTCCAGCGAGTCGGTCCCGGAGCCGAAGAAATAGGTATCCGGCAGGAACCAGCCTTCGGGATGCTCGATGTCGTCGAGGCCCAGAACATCCGGCAGATTATGGACCCCTACCGACTCCGCCGGCGGGTCCAGTTCATCATGCCCGCGCACCGCAGCGAGTGCCTGGCGCACGGTCCAGCCTTCCGGCAGTGTCAGACGGTGCCGGACCACGTCGCCACGTGCCATGGCCTGGACCAGTTCCGCCGGGGTCATCCCGGCATCCACCGCGTACTCGCCGGCCTGGAGCCGGCCCGCCACACCCTGTCGCCGCGCATACACCTCGACCACCCGCGCCGACTCCACCCAGCCGCGGCGTTCGAACTCCCGGCTGAGGCTGCGCAACCCGGTCCCCGGCTGCAGCTCGAAGCGCTGCGACTCCTCCAGTGCCAGTGGCCGTTCCAGCTGGCCCCGATACCAGTCGGCCAGCCACAGCGCCGCGGCCACGATCGCAACGAGCGTCAGCACGCCCGTCACCGCCATGATCTTCCTAATCCGCTTCATGCAGTGCCCTCCTGAGCGCCTGCAGGGCCGCAGGCTCGGTCCTCGCCGCCCCGCCCCCGATCAACACGCCCGCGGCCAGCCCCAGCCGCGCGTTGCTTACATACAGTCCGTCGGCGGCCTCCAGACGCTCGTACGTCGGCCAGGCGACCTCGGTGCTGACGCCGAATGCCTCGGCGTTTTCCAGCACCCAGGCACGCCGCGTGCCGGCGATTCCGGCCTCGTCGACCGGCGGTGTCACGAGGTGAGTCCCCTCGCGCAACCACAGGTTCCCCTGCGTTGCACAGGTAATCCGGCCGACCGCGTCCTCCAGGATCGCCTCGTCCTCGCCCTCGCGCCAGTGCATGCGCGCCAGCACGTTTTCCAGGCGTCCCAGGTGCTTGATCCCGCCGAGGGCCGGATTGACGCTGGCCGGTATCGTCGAAAACCCGATGCGCAGCGGCGTCGCCTCCGCCGGGTCCGGACGCGACAGCTCCGGCCCGGCACTGACCAGCCGGGTGACCAACGGCTGCTCCGGAGGTGCATAGCCCCGCGGGCCGCGGCCCCGGGTCAGCGTCAGACGCACCAGCCGTTCCCCGGGCCCCGCCGCCGCCTCGATTTCTTCGCGCAACCGTTCCGGGTCCTGTGCGGGAAAGCCGAGGCGCTGCAGCCCCAGCTCGAGGCGCGCCCGATGCCGGGGCCACAGGCAGGCATGCCCCTGACGTACCAGCACCGTCTCGAACAGCCCGTCGCCCAGCAGCAGGCCGCGATCGTCGGCCGTCACCTCCGATCCGGAACCACCGTTCGCCCGACTCACCCCGCGCGCTCCACATCGGCACCCAGTGCATCCAGGAGCCCGCGCGCCTTGTGCCGCGTCTCTTCCAGCTCCTGGTCGGGGTCCGAATCGGCGACGATCCCGGCACCGGCGCGAAAACGCAGTTCCCGACCCCGAACCACCAGGGTACGGATCAGGATATTGGTATCCATGCGACCATGATCACTGACATAACCACAGGATCCGGTGTAGGCGCCGCGCGGCACACGGCCTTCCAGTTCCTGGATCACCTGCATGGAGCGGATCTTGGGGCATCCGGTGATCGTCCCGCCCGGGAAGGTCGCGCGCAGCAGTTGTTCCGCGCGCGTCCCCGGCCGCAGCCGGGCCGTGATGCTGGAGACGATGTGATGGACCCGGCGGTAGCTCTCGATGGTCATCAGCTCGGCGACCCGCACGCTGCCAGTGCGTGCCACACGACCCAGATCGTTGCGTTCCAGGTCCACCAGCATGACGTGCTCGGCGCGCTCCTTGAGGTTGACCTCCAGTTCGCCATACAGCTCACGATCGGCCCGCGCATCCGGATCGCGCCTGCGGGTCCCGGCGATCGGCCGGGTTTCGGCCACACCGTCCTGCGCCGACACCAGGCGTTCCGGCGAGGAGCTGATCACCTCCGCTCCCGGCAGCCGCAGCCAGGCCGCGAACGGCGCAGCGTTGGCACCCCGCAGGCGCCGATAGAGCTCGCCGGTATCCAGGGGCCGGTTCGCACGCGCGTGCCATTCGCGTGACAGGTTGGCCTGGAAGGTATCCCCGGCGCGGATGTACTCCAGCGCCCCGCGCACCGCCGCGCGGTAATATTCGGGATCGTCCTCCTCGATCTGCAGCGCCGGCAGGTGGACGCCACCCGGGCCCGCCGCGGCATCCGCCGCCACCACCGCCAGATCGGCCTCCAGCTGCTCGCGTCGCGCGCGATCATCCCCGGCATCCACCCACCAGGTGACCCCTTCGTGATGATCGCGGATCAGCGCGGCGGGAAACCGCGTCGCAACGGCCGTCGGCAACCACGGATCCGGTGCGCAGTGTCCCAGCGCCGGTTCCAGGTACCAGGCGAATTCGTAGCCCACATACAGGAACCAGCCCCCGAAGAACGGCAGGTGGGCATGTTCGGGGGCCGGCGTGTACGCCGTCGGCGGAGACCCCAGATCGACATCGGCCGCCGACAGCAATGCGTCGCCATCGCCGGCGTCCAGCGTGCGCCCGGGGAACGCAAACAGGATGGAAAAGCGCGCCGGCGCCTGTCCGATCAGGGCCGACTCCAGCAGATGCGGATAACGCTGGGGGAAACGCCCTGCGAGGACCGCCAGATCGATCCCCGAGGGCAGCCTTTCGACGGCCATGCCCGCGCGAGGCCGGCGTCAGATGGCGCGGAACACCAGGGTTCCGTTGGTGCCGCCGAATCCGAAGGAGTTGGACAGGGCCACGCGGGTGTTCATGTCACGGGCCTCGTTCGCGACATAATCCAGATCGCAGCCTTCGCCCGGGTTGTCCAGGTTGATGGTTGGCGGCGAGACTTGATCACGCAGGGCCAGCGCGGTAAACACACCCTCGATGCCGCCGGCGGCACCCAGCAGGTGCCCGGTCATGGATTTGGTCGAATTGACCAGCAGGTTCTTCGCATGATCGCCGAAGGTCCGCTTGAGCCCCTGCGTCTCGGCCAGATCCCCGGCCGGGGTGGAGGTCCCGTGGGCGTTCACGTACCCCACTTCCTCCGCCTCAGCGCCCGCGTCCTTCATCGCCCGCACCATGCACTTGGATGCCCCGCTGCCGTCCTCGACCGGCTGGGTCATGTGGTGGGCATCGGAATTCCAGGCAAACCCGGCGATTTCGCAGTAGATGTTCGCACCGCGGGCCTTCGCGTGCTCGTACTCCTCAAGGACCATGACCCCGGCCCCGTCACTGAGTACGAAACCGTCCCGGTCGGCGTCCCATGGCCGCGAGGCGCGGGCGGGGTCGTCGTTGCGGGTCGACAGCGCGCGCGCCGCGGCAAAGCCGCCAATGCCCAGCGGCGTGGTGGCCATCTCGGCCCCGCCTGCAACCATCGCGTCGACATCGCCATAGGCGATCATGCGCGCGGCGTCGCCGATGTTGTGGGTGCCGGTGGCGCAGGCGGAGACGATGGAGATGTTCGGCCCCTCCAGTCCCCGCATGATGGAGAGATTCCCCGCCACCATATTGATGATGGCACTGGGCACGAAGAACGGAGAGATCTTGCGGGCCCCGCCCTTCAGGTAGGCACCGTAGGAACGCTCGATGTAGGGCAGTCCCCCGATGCCGGAACCGATCGCGACACCGATCCGCTCCGGATCGGAACTGTCCGCGGACAGACCGGAATCATCCAGGGCCTGGAGCCCCGCCGCCAGACCATAGATGACAAACGTGTCCATCTTCTTCTGGTCCTTGACCGGGACATAGTCATTGGCATTGAAGTCTCGCACCGCGCCGGAAATCTTGACCGGCATGTCCGAGGCATCGAACACTTCGATGGGCGTGATCCCGCTCTTCCCGGCCTTGATGCTGGACCAGGCCTGGTCGATGGTGGATCCGACCGGGGACACGATGCCGAGGCCGGTGACCACAACACGTCGCTTAGCCAATGATGTTCTCCCTCGAAAGACGGCTGCACGCAGACGACGAAAAGGGGGCGCCCGGCGCGGGCGCGCACCCCATCGCCGCGACCATGGACCGGATCAGTCCTTGGCGTGCTCGTTGATGTAGTCGATCGCCTGCTGCACGGTGGTGATCTTTTCGGCCTGCTCGTCGGGGATTTCCGTTTCGAATTCCTCCTCGAGCGCCATCACGAGTTCGACGGTGTCAAGCGAGTCCGCGCCCAGATCGTCGACGAAAGCGGCGGCGTTCGTGACATCCTCTTCCTTGACTCCCAGCTGCTCGACAACGATTTTCTTGACGCGTTCTTCAATGCTGCTCATGGTTGAAACATCCCCTTGGATATGAGGCGGGTCCGGTAAAGGTCCGCCATTCTATTGAAAAGCACCGCCGTGATCCACAACCCCGGCGGAGGGCTCCGCGTAACGGGCCCGTGGCTCAGTGCATGAACATGCCGCCATTGACGTGCAGGGTCTCGCCGGTAATGTACCCGGCCTCGTCGGACGCCAGAAAGCCCACCGCCGCGGCCACTTCTTCGGCATCACCCAGCCGGCCCAGCGGGATCTCGCCCAGCAGCCGTTCGCGCGTCGCCTCGTCCAGCTCGCGCGTCATGTCGGTGTCGATGAACCCGGGGGCCACGGTGTTGACGGTGATGTTGCGGGCGCCCACCTCGCGCGCCAGGGAGCGGGCGAAGCCGGCCAGCCCGGCCTTGGCCGCGGCGTAGTTGGTCTGTCCGGCATTCCCGGCCGTCCCGACCACCGAGCCGATCAGCACCACCCGCCCGCGGCGGGCCTTCATCATGCCCTTGATCACTTTCTGCGTGAGCCGGGCGGCCGCGGTGAGGTTGGTGTCGATCACCGCATCCCAGTCCTCGTCCTTCAGGCGCATGAACAGGTTGTCGCGGGTGATGCCGGCGTTGTTCACCAGTACCTCCATGGCGCCCTCGGTCGCCTGAATGTCCTCCAGCGCGGTCCTGACCGATTCGGCATCGGTGACGTCCATGGCGACCCCGCGGCCACCCCAGGGGGCCAGGGCCTCCGAGATCCGGCCGGCGCCGGCGTCACTGGTGGCGGTGCCCACCACCTGCATGCCCTGTTCCGCCAGACGGCGGGCGATGGCCGCGCCAATGCCGCGGCTCGCCCCGGTCACGAGAGCGATTCGTTGGTTTTCCGACATCAACGGTTTCCTTGCTGTTGGGAAATGGGCGGTCAGCCGGCGGTCAGCCGGTCACGAACGCTTTCCAGCGTGGCCCGATCGGCCACGTCCGGATGATCAATCGAACGGTCGATGCGTTTCGCCAGCCCGGTCAGCACCCGACCGGGACCACATTCCACCTGCACGCCGGCGCCCGCATCGCGCAGCCCCTGCACGGTTTCCACCCAGCGCACCGGGCGGTACAGCTGCTCCGCCAGACGGGCCTTGAGGCTGTCCACATCGCTCGCCGGTTCGGCGGTCGCGTTCTGCCACACGGGGATCTGCGGGGCACGGAATTCGGCGGTGTCCAGCGCCGCCTGCAAACGTTCGGCCGCCGGGCGCATCAACGCACAGTGGGAGGGGACCGAGACCGGCAGCTTCAGCGCCCGTTTGGCGCCCGCATCGCGCGCCGCCGACACCGCGCGGTCCACGGCCCCGGCCGTGCCGGCGATCACCACCTGTCCCGGCGCATTGAAGTTCACCGCCTCCAGAGTGTCACCGTCGGCCTGTGCCTCGCACAGGCCGATCACGTCGGCATCCTCCAGGCCGAGGATCGCGGCCATGGCTCCCTCCCCTGCGGGCACGGCGTCCTGCATGGCCCGGGCGCGCTCGGCGACCAGACTCACCGCATCCCGAAACCGCAGGGCCCCGGCCGCGACCAGGGCGCTGTACTCGCCCAGGCTGTGGCCGGCCACCGCCATGGGCTCCGGCACCCCCTGTTCACGCAGCATCCGCCAGCAGGCCACGCCGGCCGCCAGCATCACCGGCTGGGTCCAGCGGGTCTCGTCGAGCTGTTCCGCCGGTCCGTGCTGTACCAGGCTCCACAGGTCGGCATCCAGGCAGTCCGAGGCTTCCTGAAAGGTATCGCGTACCACGGCGAAATCATCGCCGACATCGGCGAGCATGCCCACCGACTGGGACCCCTGTCCCGGAAAAACCGCTGCCCAGGAAACTGTCATGGTTCGTGTCCGAAATTCACTGGATGAGAAAGCGGGCGTAGTTTAGGCGCTGACGCCGCCCCCGGCAAACCCCGAAACGCGACCGGCACCGTATCCGTAAAACGAAAAACAGGGGGTTTCCCTTGAGTTCCGTCCACGCATCCGCATAATGTCGCAACCCTGACTCATTACGCGAGGAACTGCATGGCGAAGGAAGACGAAATCGAGCTCGAAGGAACGGTCGTCGAGACGCTCCCCAACACCACCTTCCGGGTGGAGCTCGAGAACGGGCACACGATCACCGCGCACATCTCCGGGAAGATGCGCAAGCACTATATCCGGATCCTGCGCGGCGACAAGGTCATCGTGCAGATGACGCCCTACGACCTGAGCAAGGGTCGCATCGTCTACCGCAACAAGTAAGCGCGCCACAGTCTCTCCGGCATGCAAAAGGCCGGCGCCCCGAGGGGTGCCGGCCTTTTTCGTGAGGGACACCACAGGCTCGCAGTGTCCCGGTCGCGGTCGGGTCAGGAAGAGACGGCGGGTTCGTGGATGTCCATCTCGAGGCCGTCCTCGCCCAGGCGCACGGTCACTTCGCCACCCTGCGCCAGCTTGCCGAACAGGAGTTCGTCCGCCAGCGGCTTCTTGATGTGCTCCTGGATGGTCCGTCCCATCGGCCGCGCACCCATCTGGGCGTCGTAGCCGTGTTCGGCCAGCCAGGCGCGCGCCTCGGATTCCACCGTCAGGGTCACCTTCTTCTCGTCCAGCTGGGCCTGGAGCTGGGTGAGGAACTTGTCGACCACGTTCAGGATGGTCGCCTCGTCCAGCGGGCCGAACTGGATGGTGGCATCCAGACGGTTGCGGAATTCCGGGGTGAAGGTCCGCTTGATGGCCTCCATCGCGTCGGTGGAGTGATCCTTGCGCGTGAAGCCCACCGACGGCCGCGAAGCCGCTTCGGCACCGGCGTTGGTGGTCATCACCAGGATCACGTTGCGGAAATCCACTTCCCGCCCGTTGGCGTCGGTCAGCGTGCCGTGGTCCATCACCTGCAGCAGCACGTTGAACACGTCCGGGTGCGCCTTTTCGATCTCGTCCAGCAACAGCACCGAATGCGGATGCTTGAGGATGGCATCCGTCAGCAGGCCGCCCTCGTCGTAGCCGACATAACCCGGCGGCGCACCGATCAGCCGCGAGACCGTGTGGCGCTCCATGTATTCGGACATGTCGAAGCGGGCCAGATGGATACCCATCTGCTGGGCCAGCTGACGCGTGACCTCGGTCTTGCCGACACCGGTCGGACCGGCGAACAGGAAGGAACCGATCGGCTTGTCCTGGTCACCCAGGCCGGAACGCGACATCTTGATGGCCGTGCTCAGGGTGCCGATCGCCTCGTCCTGACCGAACACCGTCATCTTCAGGTTGCGTTCCAGGTTGCGCAGGGTCTCCTTGTCGGTGCTGGACACCGATTTCGGCGGGATGCGCGCGATCTTGGCCACGATGTTCTCGATGTCCTGCACGCCGATGGTCTTCTTGCGCTGGCTCACCGGCAGCAGCTGGCGACTGGCACCGGCCTCGTCGATCAGGTCGATCGCCTTGTCCGGCAGGAAGCGATCGGTGATGTAGCGGTCCGACAGCTCCGCCGCAGCCTGCAGCGCCGGCTTGGTAAAGCGCACGTTGTGGTGCGACTCGAAACGCGACTTGAGCCCTCGCAGGATCTGATAAGTTTCATCCACCGTGGGCTCGGGTACCTCGATCTTCTGGAAACGCCGCGCCAGTGCGCGGTCCTTTTCGAAGATCCCGCGATACTCCTGATAGGTGGTCGAACCGATGCACTTGAGCTCACCGGAGGCCAGCATCGGCTTGATCAGGTTCGAGGCATCCATTACCCCGCCGGACGCGGCACCGGCCCCGATGATGGTATGGATCTCGTCGATGAACAGGACCGCGGCGGGTTCCTTCTTGAGCTGGGCGAGCACCCCTTTCAGGCGTTTTTCGAAGTCGCCGCGATACTTGGTTCCGGCCACCAGCGCGCCCAGGTCCAGGGCATAGACCGTGGCTTCCTCGATCGCTTCCGGCACCTGGCCATCGACCACACGCCGCGCCAGCCCCTCGGCGATCGCGGTCTTGCCGACCCCGGCCTCGCCCACCAGCAGCGGGTTGTTCTTGCGCCGCCGGCAGAGGATCTGGATGGTGCGCTCGATCTCGTGGTCCCGCCCGATCAGCGGGTCGATCTCGTCATTGCGCGCCTTCTCGTTGAGGTTGGTCGCGTACAGCTGCAGCGCGTTGGTCTTTTCTTCGGTCACCGTCTCGCCCTGCTGCTCGGAGGATTCCTCCGCCTGCTCCTGGTGAATCTGGCCGAGCTCGTCCTCGCCGACCTTCGAGATACCGTGGGAAATGAAGTTGACCACGTCCAGACGCGAGATGTTCTGCTGGCCCAGCACGTACAGCGCCTGACTGTCCTGCTCGCCGAACAGCGCCACCAGGACGTTGGCCCCGGAGACCTCCTTGCGACCACTGGACTGCACGTGGAACACCGCGCGCTGCAGGACCCGCTGAAAACCGAGGGTCGGCTGGGTCTCGCGCGTGTCGTTCGGCGGGATCCGCGGGGTGTTTTCGTCGATGTAGGCCTCCAGTTCGTCGCGGATCCGGTCAAGATCCGCACCGCAGGCACGCAGTACGGTGGCTGCACTGGGGTTCTGGGCCAGGGCCATCAGCAAGTGCTCCACGGTCACGAACTCGTGGCGTTTCTCGCGGGCCTCCTTGAAGACCAGGTTCAGACTGAATTCGAGTTCCTTGTCGAGCATGGGGGTCAGGCCTCCTCCATCGAGCATAGCAGTGGGTGCTGATGGCTCCGGGCGTATTCATTCACCTGGGCCACCTTGGTCTCGGCGACATCGCGGGTATAGATGCCGCACACGCCCTTGCCCCGGGTATGCACCTGCAGCATCACCCGGGTGGCCTTCTCGCGATCCATGCCGAAGAAGGTCTCCAGGACCTCCACCACGAATTCCATCGGCGTGTAGTCGTCGTTGTTCAACACGACCTTGTACTGCCGTGGCGGCTTGAGTTCCGGCCTCGATTCGTCGACCGCAACGGAATCGTCGTGATCGGGTTGGCGGGGCTTGTCGTCACTCATTTCTCGGTCCAGCTCGCACTCGTGGCGCCCTCGGGCACCGCGTGTTCATTTCTGTAGAGTCCTGACATCATCGAACGGTTCCCGGCGCTTGCCAAGTGTCCGCATGGCGCGGGAGGCCTGCCCCTGCGGGAGGCCCTGCCCCTGTGGGAGGCCAGCCCCTTGGCCGATCGGTCATGCCTCATCGCGCAGAGGGCTGCGCTCCCACAGGGGCAGGCCTCCCACCACAGGCTGGCCTCCCACCACAGGCTGGCCTCCCACAGGCTGCATCTCCACTGGCTGCCTGCGCCCGGGTCGTTCAGTCGTCCATGTGGCGGATCATCGCCTCGCCGAAGGCGGAGCAGGCGATCGGTTCCACCCCGTCCATCAGCCGCGCAAAGTCATACGTCACCTCGCCGGCGGCGATCGCGCCCTCCATGCCGCGCACCACGAGATCCGCCGCCTCGGTCCAGCCCAGGTGGCGCAGCATCATCTCGGCCGACAGCACCAGCGAGCCCGGATTGACCTTGTCCTGGCCGGCATACTTGGGCGCGGTACCGTGCGTGGCCTCGAACATCGCGGTGGTGTCCGAGATGTTGGCCCCGGGGGCGATGCCGATCCCGCCGACCTGGGCAGCCAGGGCGTCGGAGATATAGTCCCCGTTCAGGTTCAGGGTGGCGATCACCGAGTAGTCCTCCGGGCGCAGCAGGATCTGCTGCAGGAAGGCATCCGCGATGACGTCCTTGATTACGATCTCGCGACCGGTCTTCGGGTTCCGGAACACCTGCCACGGGCCACCGTCGAGGTCCTCGGCACCGAATTCCTCGCGCGCCAGCTCGTAGCCCCAGGCCTTGAAGGAGCCCTCGGTGAATTTCATGATGTTGCCCTTGTGCACCAGGGTCACCGACGGGCGGTCATTGTCGATCGCGTACTGGATGGCCTGGCGCACGAGGCGCTTCGTGCCCTCGCTGGAGACCGGCTTCACGCCAATGCCGGCGGTATCCGGGAAACGGATCTCGCGCACGCCCATCTCGTCCTGCAGGAAGCCGATCAGCTTTTTCGCCTCGGGCGTGCCGGATTCGAACTCGATGCCGGCGTAGATATCCTCCGAGTTCTCGCGGAAGATCACCATGTCGGTCTTTTCCGGCTCCTTCAGCGGGCTGGGCGTGCCCTGGTAGTAGCGCACCGGACGCAGACAGACATACAGATCCAGCTTCTGCCGCAGCGCCACGTTCAGCGAACGGAAGCCGCCGCCCACCGGAGTGGTCAGCGGGCCCTTGATCGAAACCTTGTACTCGCGCACCGCATCCAGCGTCTCATCGGGCAGACCGGAGTCATCGTCGTAGACCTGCGTGGCCTTCTCGCCGGCATAGACTTCCATCCACTCGATCGCCTTCTGGCCGCCATAGGCCTTCTCCACCGCCGCATCCGTCACCCGGCGCATCACCGGGGTGATGTCCACGCCGATGCCGTCCCCCTCGATATAGGGGATCACCGGGTGGTCGGGCACCACTAGGCCGCCGTCCTTGCCCACCTCGATGGGTTGGCCTTTCTCCGGGATGCGAATGTGCTGGTACGCCATGAAGACTCCTTTTGCAGCGCCGTGTCATTGGGATTTGGATGCCGCCGATTATACATGGCCTCCGTGGCCTTCGCCGCCGGGCGGCGGGTATCATTGCGTCATGAATGAACGCCTGCGCTGCCATATCACCGTCGCCGCGGTCATCGAGGATCGAGGCCGCTTCCTGTTTGTCGAGGAAGAGGATGCGGGCCTGCGCGTTCTCAATCAGCCCGCGGGCCATCTCGACCCGGACGAGGACCTGATCGCCGCGGTGCGGCGCGAGGTCCGCGAAGAGACGGCCCTCGAATTCACCCCGCAGCACTCGCTGGGCTGCGACCTGCTGCGTCTGGCCGACGGCGCGGTCATCCTGCGCGTGGCCTTCACCGGCACGGTGTCGACACCGGCGCAGCCGATCCGCCGCGACCCCGCAATCCTCGCCACCCACTGGCTGGAAGCCGCCACCGCGCTGAACGATCACCCCCTGCGCAGCCCGCTGGTGGCCCGCAGCCTGCGACGCTGGGAATCGGGTCTGCGCCTGCCGCTGGAATCCGCCGGCGAACTCGTCGACAACGTGCGGCCCGCCCCCGCACGCCCCGAGGAATGAGCCGCATGGCCACCAGTGAACGCATCATCGTCGGGCTCTCCGGCGGCGTGGACTCGGCCGTCGCCGCCCTGCGCCTGGTGGAAGCCGGCCACCGCGTGGAGGGCCTGTTCATGAAGAACTGGGAAGACGACGATACCGACGGCCAGTGCGCGGCCGAGGACGACTACGCGATGGCCCGCGAGGTCGCGGCCACGCTGGAGATCCCGTTGCACAAGGCAAACTTCGCGGAGGATTATCGCCAGCGGGTCTTCAACCACTTTCTGCACGAGTACCGCGCCGGCCGCACCCCCAACCCGGACATCCTATGCAACCGCGAGATCAAGTTCCGCGCCTTTCTCGAGCAGGCGCAGGCACTGGGCGCCGACGCCATCGCCACCGGACACTACGCCCGCGCCTGGCACGGCCCCGACCACAGCGAACTGCGACTCGCCGCGGACGCCAACAAGGACCAGACCTATTTCCTGCACGCCCTGGATCAGACGCAGCTCCGCCCGGCCCGCTTCCCGCTGGGCGACCTGCCCAAGGAACGGGTGCGCGAGCTGGCATACGAGCACGGCCTGCCCAATCACGCGCGCAAGGATTCCACCGGCATCTGTTTCATCGGCGAGCGCCCGTTCCGCGAGTTCCTCGCCCGTTATCTCGAGGGCAGCGAGGGCGACATCTGCACGCCGGACGGTCGGGCAATCGCGCGGCATCACGGACTGATGTTCTACACCCTCGGCCAGCGCCAGGGGCTGGGCATCGGCGGGGTCGATGGCGCGGCCGACGCCCCGTGGTACGTGGTCGACAAGGACCTCGCGGGCAACCGGCTGATCGTGGCGCAGGATTCGGCCCATCCGCTGCTGATGAGCCCGGAGCTGACGACCGAACCCGTGCACTGGATCCACCATCGTCCGGCCCACGGGGAAACCCTGCAGGCGCGTCTGCGTCATCGCCAGCCGCTGCAGGACTGTCGGGTCCACCCGGAGGCGGACGGGCGCGCACGCGTGGTCTTCGATCAGCCGCAGCGTGCGGCCACGCCCGGCCAGTCCATCGTGTTCTATCGCGACGGCACCTGCCTGGGGGGCGGCGTGATTGCCACACGCCGCACCCTGTCCGCGGACACCCCGGCGGCCGCCGGGGCATGAGTCCGGAGGGCGGTTTCCGGTATAGTGCCTCCCCTGATACCCAGACCCGGACGGACACGGCTTGGAGCGCAGCGACCACAACCGCACCCTGGCACTGGCGGCCATCTTCCAGGCCGCGAGCCTGGTCAAGGACCTGGCCTGGCGAGGCTCCTGCGACGAATACGAGCTGGAGGTCCTGATCGGAAGCCTGTTCGCCTTCGACTCGACCACGCCCGAGGAGATCTATCGCGGCGAAGTCAGCCTGCGTACCGGGCTGGAACGCGTACGGACCCAGCTGGAAAGCGGCGGCAAGCCGCCGGACATGGAGATCACCCGCTATGCGGTGGGGCTGATCTTTCTCGAGCGCAAGCTGCAAAAGCGCGGCGACATGATGCAGCAGCTGGCCGACGGCCTGCAGGGCGCCCAGCGTCAGGTGGACTACTTCACCCTGACCCACGAGAGCGTAATCTCGCGGCTGGGCGAGATCTACAAGGAGACCATCTCCGAGCTCGGCCCCCGCATCATCGTTCAGGGCGAACAGAACAATCTATCCAACCCGGATACCGCGGCCCGCATTCGCGCGCTGCTCCTGGCCGGCATCCGCGGCGCCGTACTCTGGCGCCAGGCCGGCGGCTCGCGCTGGAAGCTCCTGTTCGGGCGCAAGCGCCTGATGAACGAGGCCGACCGCATTCTTCAACGTCTCAACACCTGAATCGGATGGACGCATCATGAGCGACGCTATGCCCCGGAACACCCGCACCCTGTCCGCCGGCGGACACGAGTGCCAGTACGTCCCGATCGCCGACGACCCGCGCGCGCAGACCCTGCCCTTCGCGCTCAAGGTGCTGCTGGAAAACCTGATGCGCCACGAAGACGGGCGCACGATCACCCGCGACGACATCGAGGGACTGCTGGACTGGGACCCGGCCGCGGAACCCGCGCGCGAGATCGCGTTCCGCCCGGCGCGCGTGCTGCTGCAGGATTTCACCGGTGTCCCGGCGGTGGTCGATCTGGCCGCGATGCGTGACGCCATGGAAGACCTCGGCGGCGACCCGGCGAAGATTGCGCCGCTGCAGCCGGCGGAACTGGTGATCGACCATTCGGTGCAGGTCGACGCCTACGGCAATCCGGATGCGATGAACCTGAACGCCGAGCTCGAGTATTCGCGCAACCGCGAACGCTACAGCTTCCTCAAATGGGGACAGCAGGCATTCGAGACCTTCAAGGTCGTGCCCCCGGATACCGGCATCGTGCACCAGGTCAACCTGGAATACCTGGCACGCACCGTGTTCCTCGAGGACCGCGCCGACGGCAGCTGCATGGCCTATCCCGACACCCTCGTCGGCACCGACTCGCACACCACCATGATCAACGGCCTGGGCGTTCTGGGCTGGGGCGTGGGCGGGATCGAGGCCGAGGCCGCCATGCTCGGCCAGCCGATCTCCATGCTGATCCCGCAGGTGGTCGGCTTCCGCCTGACCGGCAAGCTGGCCGAGGGCGCGACCGCCACCGACCTGGTGCTGGTGATCGTCGAGCAGCTGCGCAAGCACGGCGTGGTCGGCAAGTTCGTCGAGTTCTTCGGCGACGGCCTGGCCGATCTCCCGCTGGCCGACCGCGCAACCATCGCGAACATGGCTCCGGAATACGGCGCGACCTGCGGGATCTTCCCGATCGACGACGAAACCCTGGAGTACCTGCGCCTGACCGGCCGCGAAGAAGGCCACGTCCGGTTCATCGAGTCCTATGCCCGCGAACAGGGCCTGTGGCGCGACGACAGCGCCCCGGTGGCGCGCTACAGCGACCTGCTGGAACTCGACCTTTCCTCGGTGGAACCCAGTCTGGCGGGCCCCAAACGGCCCCAGGACCGCATCCCGCTGGGCCGCGCCGGAGCCATGATCAGCCAGCACCTGGATACCCTGCTGAAGGAACGCGCCTCGGGGGCCGACGAACCGGCCGAAGCCGAGCGCTTTGCGGCCGAGGGCGGTCACACCGCGGTGGGCGTGGAACATCAGGCGGAGGAACCGCACCACACCGCCATCGAGATGAACGGCGAGACCTTCACCCTGGACCACGGCGACGTGGTGATCGCGGCGATCACCTCCTGCACCAACACCTCCAATCCGTCGGTGATGCTGGGTGCGGGCCTGGTCGCGCGCAAGGCGCGCGAGCGGGGTCTGAAGGTCAAGCCGTGGGTCAAGACCTCGCTCGCCCCCGGGTCGCGCGTGGTCACCGATTATCTGCAGAACGCCGGCCTGCTGGAGGACCTGGAAGAACTGGGCTTCCACGTAGTGGGCTACGGCTGCACCACCTGCATCGGCAATTCCGGCCCGTTGCCCGAGGCGATCAGCGAGGCCATCATCAAGGATGACCTGGTGGTCTCCTCGGTGCTCTCGGGCAACCGGAATTTCGAAGGCCGCATCCATTCCGAGGTGCAGATGAACTTCCTCGCTTCGCCCCCGCTGGTGGTCGCCTATGCCCTGGCGGGCCGCACCAACCTGGATCTCTACAACGATCCGCTGGGCGAAGATGACGCCGGCAATCCGGTCTATCTCAAGGACATCTGGCCCGGTTCGCAGGAAATCCGTGAACAGGTGGATCGTCACGTCGGCGCCGGCAGCTTTACCAGTGCCTATGGCGACCTCTATACCGGCGAGGACCGCTGGCGCAACCTCGAGGCCCCCGCGGGCGACCGTTTCGAGTGGCAGGAAGACTCCACCTACGTGCGCAAGCCACCCTATTTCGACGGCATGGGCATGACGCCGGCCGAGACCCCGGATATCGAAGGCGCACGGGTCCTGGCCCTGCTGGGGGATTCCGTGACCACCGACCATATTTCGCCGGCGGGCTCCATCGCGCCCGACAGCCCGGCCGCCCGCTACCTCGAAGAGCAGGGCGTCAAGCCCGCCGACTTCAACTCCTACGGCTCGCGGCGCGGCAACCACGAGGTGATGATGCGCGGCACCTTCGCCAACGTGCGCCTGCGCAACCTGCTGGCGCCCGGCACTCAGGGCGGCGTCACCCGGCACCTGCCGGATGGCGAACCGATGTCGATCTACGACGCCTCCATGCGCTATCAGGCCGAAGGGACCCCGCTGGTGGTGATCGCCGGCAAGGAATACGGCACCGGTTCCTCGCGCGACTGGGCGGCCAAGGGCACCCTGCTGCTGGGCGTGCGGGCGGTGATCGTGGAGAGCTTCGAACGCATCCATCGCTCCAACCTGGTCGGCATGGGCGTGCTGCCTCTGCAGTTCCACGACGGCGAAAACGCCGAATCGCTGGGCCTGACCGGCGAGGAGACCTATACCATCAGCGGCATCCGGGGTGGCGAGGCGAAGGAAGCGACGGTGACCGCCACCGCCGATGACGGCGCACGGAAGGAATTCCGCGTGCGCGTGCGGCTGGACACCCCGCAGGAGATCGACTACTACCGTCACGGTGGAATATTGCCGTACGTCCTGCGTCAACTGGCGGGCAAAGGCTGAACCGCTATCATGACGCAAACCGTCCCCACTGCGGACCTGCGTGCCGGAATGACGCTGGCCGCCCCGGTGCACGACCGTTCCGGTCGCCTGCTGATCCCCGCGGGCATGACCCTGCAGGACAAGCATCTGCGGGTCCTGCAGGCCTGGGGCGTCAGCGAGGTGCGGATCCAGGACGGGGACCCGCCGGCCACCGAACCCGTCCCGGAGGCGGCAGAAGGGGCGGCGCCGACCGCCGGCGAAGAGGATCCGGATGCCGCCGAGGCGCGCCTTGGCGCCACCGCGGACGAAGCGCTGGCGGAACGCTTCCAGCACTGCGACATCGAGCGTTTTCCGATGGACGGGATCTACCGCATCGCGCGACGCGCGATGATCGATGAACTGCGGCGCTCCACGGGCGGGGGGTCACAATGACGCCGCGGCTGGAAGATTTCCTGCAGGCGGACGACGCGCTGTGCAGCTTCTCCGGTGCATTCAATGCCATCGTCGAACGCATCAACGATCCGACCTCGAGCGTCGCCGACATCACCGAGGCGATCGAACTGGACCCCACGGTCGCGGCCAAGACCCTGCGCCTGGCCAATTCGTCGTTGTACGGGTTCCCGCAGGAGATCGAGACCCTGCATCGGGCAGTGGCCATCATCGGCCTGCAGCAGATCCGGCAGATCGTACTGTCCACCGTGGTGATCGAACATTTCCGCGGCCTGCCGGTGATCGGCGTGGACATGAGTTCGTTCTGGCGACACAGTCTGGCGACTGCGATCATCGCCCGCGGGATCGCCCGTTTCCGACGCGAGGCCAATGTGGACCGGCTGTACCTGTTCGGGCTGCTGCACGACATCGGCCGCCTGGTCCTGTTCCTGCGCCTCGGCCGCGATACCGAGGAGCTGATCAACCTGCGCGAACGCGACGGTGAGCTGATGTTCGTCACGGAACAGCGTTTTCTCGGATTCGACCATGCGACCATCGGCAGCGGTCTGCTGGAGCAATGGGGCATGACGCCCGCCCACGTGGAAGCCACCCGCTATCACCACGACCCGCTGGCGGCACCCGCCTTCCCGGTCGAGGCCGGCATCGTGCATGTCGCCGACGCAATCGCCAACGCCCTGCGCCTGGGTTCTTCCGGAGAGCGCATGGTGCCGCCGGTCCATGCCGAGGCCTTCGAACGGATCGGACTGGAGATGGCTGCCTGTGAAGAAATCGCCGACACGGCACGCGAACAGCTCGACCAGCTGGCCCGAATCCTCCTGGACTGAACCCGCGATGAGCGGAAAGGCCCTGACGCCATGAGCCCTTCGTACCGGACCCCGGAAGACTTCGAGCAGCTGCAGGAGCGGATCCGCTACCTGGAGCAGAGTCTCGAGGACAATGCCTACGTGATGGACGTACTGTCCTCGACCACGGCGATCTTCGGTGACACCGAGGGCAACCGCTGCCCCGACGTCATCGTGCGCAACACCCTGGAGGCCGTGCGCCGCCTGCTGGCCCTGCCGGAGTCGGCCATCTATCTGCTCGACGGCGACGCCTCGTTCAATCTGGCCGAGCACGACGCGGAAGACGACAGCCCCGGTGACCTGCCCGACCGGGTGGAACAGCTGATCCGGCAGGGCACCTTCTCCTGGGCCCTGCATGAAAACCACCCGGTATTCCTGCCCGCCGGCGAAGATGGCGGGATGGTGCTGCTGCATGTCATTTCCACCCGTACCCGGGTGCGCGGGATGTTCGCTGCCCGGCCGGGCCGGGACGAAACCCCGCGCCACGAGCTGGTCATGTCCGCCCTGACCCTGGTGCTGTTCAACGCGGCCTACGCGCTGGAATCGGCGGATCTCTATCACCTGATGGAACGGCGCCAGCAGGCCCTGCAACGCATCACCGAACGGCAATCGCGCGAGCTCCTGCATCACATGTCGCACGACTCGCTGACCAACCTGCCCAACCGCATGCTGTTCAGTGACCGTCTCGCCCGGGCCATGGAACGTCACGCCAACGGCTCCAGCCATGTCGCGCTGATCCTGCTCGACCTGGACAATTTCAAGCGGCTGAATGATGCGCTGGGTCATCGCGCGGGGGACGAACTGATCCGCAAGGTAGCCACCGACCTTTCCGCCCTGCTTGAAAGTCCCCGCGGATCAACGGGTGGCCAGGGCGCCAGCCCGACGCTCTCGCGGCTGGGTGGCGACGAGTTCGGCATCCTGGTGGAAGGGATCCAGGGGCTGGAGGGCGTCGTCCGGCTGGTGACCGAAATCGTGCGGACCACGGCGGTGGAACGGACGGTGGCCGAGCATCCGGTGCTGACCTCCTGCTCGGCCGGGATCGCGGTGTTCCCCTACGATGGCGACGAACCCGACACCCTGCTCAGCAACGCCGACGCCGCGATGTACGACGCCAAGGAACGCGGCCGCAACGGCTTCCGTTTCTACACCCAGGACCTCAATTCACGTACCTTCCGGCACTTCCGCCTGGAAACCGACCTTGGCGGCGCCATCGAGGATGACCAGCTGCGGCTGCACTATCAGCCCAAGATCGAGCTGGCGACCGGCCGTGTCGTGGGTGCCGAGGCCCTGATCCGCTGGGACCACCCGCGTCTGGGGATGCTGCCCCCCGGTCAGTTCATGGAAATCGCGGAAGACATGACCCTGATCGAACAGATCGGAGAATGGGTTCTGCAACAGGCCTGCCGCGATCTCGCCTCCCTGCCCGGAACCGCGCAGGCGCTTCCGCATATCGCCATCAACGTCTCCGCGCGCCAGCTGCGCCAGCCCAATCTTGCGGAGGAATTCTTCGCGATCACCGAGGAACACGGGATCCCCGCCGACCGCATCGAGCTGGAGCTCACCGAGAGCGTGATCATGGATGACGCCGACACCGCCGCGCGCGTGTTCCAGCGCCTGCGCGAAGTCGGCATGTCACTGGCAGTGGACGACTTCGGTACCGGACATGCATCGCTGACCCAGCTCAAGCAGCTTCCGGCCGACACCCTCAAGATCGACCGCTCCTTCGTGATGGATCTGGAGAAGAGCCACGAGGACGCCAAGATCGTGCGTGCGATCGTGGTCATGGCGCGCAGCCTGGACATGCAGCTGGTGGCCGAAGGGGTGGAAACCGACGCGCAGATCCACTTGCTGCGGGAATTCGGCTGCGATTACGCCCAGGGGTTTCGCTATTCCCGGCCGGTCGCCTTCGACGAATTGCGGGAGATGATCGTCAACGACGTGCGCATGCTGCCCGAGACCGAATGACGCGCCCCCCGAACGGTGCCGACCGGACGCCTCAGGCGCCGTTGTCCGTACCCCCGGTCAGACGCAGCGGGTCCAGCAAACCGCGCAGGCGGTTGTGGTCCATGCCGGTGTGCTCCGCCGCCACTTCGATGATCGGCCGGCCCGAGGCGTAGGCCTCCTTGGCGATGCGGGCCCCCGCCTCGTAACCGATCTCGGCGTTGAGCGCGGTCACCAGGATCGGGTTGCGATCCAGGGCCGCGCGCATCACCTCCTCGTTGACGCTGAAGCCCGCCACCGCGCGCTCGCCCAGATGGTCGGCGGCGCGCGCCAGCAGGCCCGTCATCTGCAACAGGTTGTCGGCGATCAGCGGCAGGCCCACGTTGAGCTGAAAATTGCCCGCGGCCCCGGCGGCGGTGACCGCCGCATCCAGCCCGATGACCTGGCGCGCCGCCATCAGCACCGCTTCGGGAATGACCGGATTCACCTTGCCGGGCATGATCGAACTGCCCGGCTGCAGCGCCGGCAGGGCGATCTCGCCGAGTCCCGCGAGCGGGCCCGAATTCATCCAGCGCAGGTCCTCGGCGATCTTGATCAGCGCAGTGGCCACGGTCCGCAGCTGCCCCGAATACTCCACTGCGGTGTCCTGGCTGGCCAGTGCGGCGAAGCCGTTCGGCTCGCGCCGGAATGCCAGCCCGGTGCGTTCGGACAGGCGCTCCGCCACCCGCTCGCCGAACCCTTCCGGGGCATTGACCCCGGTACCCACCGCGGTCGCGCCGATCGCCAGCCGCCCCAGCCGGTCGCGGGTCGCCTCGAGGCGCTCCACCGCCTGCTCCAGCTGAGTACGCCAGCCGGACATCTCCTGATCCAGGCGTACCGGCATGGCATCCATCAGATGAGTACGACCGGTCTTGACCAGGGTCTTTGCCCCCGCCTCGCGCCGTGCGATGGTCGCGATCAGGCGCCGCATCGCCGGCAGAAGCTCGTGTTCCAGCTGGTTGAGCGCGGCCACGTGCAGCGCCGTGGGGATCACGTCGTTCGAGCTCTGCGAGCGGTTCACGTGATCATTGGGATGAACCGCCCCGGCGGCGCCGGTCGAGGCCAGATGCGCCAGCACCTCGTTCATGTTCATGTTGCTGCTGGTGCCCGAGCCCGTCTGGTACACGTCCACCGGGAAGGCATCGGCATGCTCGCCCAGCGCCACCGCCTCGGCCGCCTGCACGATGGCCTGCGCGGCCTCTCCGTCCAGCTGCCCCAGACCGTGGTTGGCCTCGGCACAGGCCGCCTTGACCTGCGCCAGGGCACGGATGAAGGCGCCCGGCAGCGGGCGTCCGGCGATGGCGAAGTTGTCGATTGCACGCTGGGTCTGCGCGCCCCACAGGGCATGTTCGGGCACCTCCACGGTGCCGAGGCTGTCGTGTTCCTGACGATGGCCTGATCGGGTCATTGCTGGCTCCGGCGGTCGACTTGATCGTTGTATTATACTGCGCCGCACAAGCAAGCCCCATCACAAGGCCGACCATGTCCCTGAACGCCCTCACCGCCATCGCCCCGGTCGATGGCCGTTATGCCCGTCACACCCGCGACCTTGCTCCCTGGTTCAGCGAGCAGGGCCTGATGCAGGCCCGCGTGCGCGTCGAGATCGCCTGGCTCAAGGCGCTGGCCGCCGAGCCCGCGATCGCCGAGGTCCCCGCGCTCTCCGCCGAAGGCACCGCCGCGCTGGAGCGCATCGCGGCCGAGTTCGACAACGCCGCCGGCGAACGCGTGAAGGCCATCGAGGCGACCACCAATCATGACGTCAAGGCGATCGAGTACTACATCAAGGAGCAGATGCAGGAGCATCCCGAACTCGCCGCGCGCATGGAGTTCGTGCATTTCGCCTGCACCTCCGAGGACATCAACAACCTCGCCTACGGGGTGATGGTGCGCGAGGCGCGCAACGAGGTGATGCTGCCGGCGCTGGACGGCATCGTGGATACCCTGCGCCGGTTGAGCGGGGAGTTCGCCGACCAGCCGATGCTCTCGCGCACCCACGGTCAGCCCGCCTCGCCCAGCACCATGGGCAAGGAGATCGCCAACGTCGTGCACCGCCTGCAGGCCCAGCGCGAGCAGCTGGCCGGCGTGGTCTGCCGTGGCAAGATCAACGGCGCGGTGGGCAACTTTAATGCCCACGTGGTGGCCTACCCCGAGGTTGACTGGCCGGCACTGGCGCGGCGCGTGGTCAGTGACCTGGGCCTCGAGCCCAGTTCGCACACCACCCAGATCGAGCCGCACGACTACCTCGCCGAGATGTTCCACGCCTTCATGCGCGCCAACACCATCCTGCTGGATGCCTCGCGCGACATCTGGGGCTACATCTCGCTGGGGTATTTCAAACAGAAGGTCGTGGCCGGCGAAGTCGGCTCCTCGACCATGCCGCACAAGGTCAACCCGATCGACTTCGAGAACGCCGAGGGCAACCTGGGCCTGGCCAACGCGGTGTTCGATCACCTCGCCGGCAAGCTGCCGGTCTCGCGCTTCCAGCGCGACCTCACCGACTCCACCGTGCTGCGCAACATCGGCATGGGCTTCGCGTGGTCGCTGATCGCCTGGAAGGCCTTCGCCCGCGGACTGGGCAAGCTGGAGATCGAATCCACTCGCATGGACGAAGATCTGGATGCCAACTGGGAGGTCCTCGGCGAAGCGGTGCAGACGGTGATGCGCCGCTACGGCATCGATTCGCCCTACGAGAAACTCAAGGACTTCACCCGCGGCCGCCGGATCACCCCCGAGGCCCTGCACGAGTTCATCGACGCGCAGGACATCCCCGAGGAGGCCCGCGCGCGCCTGCGCGAGCTGACCCCCGGGCGTTACACCGGTCTGGCGGACCGCCTGGCCCGCGACGTCTGAGTCAACCATGGCAGCGCCCGATCCGGATACCCCGCTGACCCTGCTGGGCGGACTCACGCCGGCCGCGTTCCTGCGGGATTACTGGCAGCAGAAACCCCTGCTGATCCGCGGCGCGATCCCGGGGTTCGAGAACCCGATCGAAGCCGACGACCTGGCCGGTCTGGCGACCGATCCCGAGGCCGGCAGCCGGCTGGTCCTCGGCCACCGCGAGCGCAACGACTGGGACGTGGAATACGGCCCGTTCGAGCCGGACCGCCTGGCCCGGCTGCCGGAACGCGACTGGACCCTGCTGGTCAGTGACATCGAACGGTTCTGGCCCGATGGCCCCGGATTCCTCGCGCAGTTCGATTTCATCCCGCGATGGCGGCGCGACGACCTGATGATCTCGTACGCCCCGCCCGGCGGCTCGGTGGGCCCGCACGTGGATCAGTACGATGTCTTCCTGTTCCAGGCCGCTGGCCGGCGGCGCTGGCAGATCCAGGACCCGCCCGGGAACCCGGAATGCTTCGAGGATCTGCCGCTGGCGATCCTGCGCGAATTCCGGCCGACCGATTCGTGGGAGCTGGAGCCCGGAGACATGCTGTACCTGCCGCCGGGCGTCCCGCATTACGGTGAATCCCTGGATCGCGGATGCATGACCTGGTCCGTCGGCTTCCGCGCCCCGGCCATCCTCGACGTGCTCACCGGGTTCCTGGAAGAACGCGCGAACGTGATCGGGGATCAGGCCCGCTTCGAGGACCCGGGGCGCCCCGCCGACCAGTGGCCGGGGGAGCTTCCGGCCGGCGACCGGCGCGAACTGCGCGACGCCCTGCGGGCCCTGCTGGCGGCGGACGATGCCGATCTGGACGCCTATCTCGGCCGCTTTCTCACCCGCCCCACCGCAGGTGCCGGCCTGGCACCCCCGGACGACGGCGAGGTCCCGGCCCCGCAGCCGGGTGTGCGTTACCGCGTCCATCCGGGCATCCGGCGGGCGTGGTTCCAGGCCCCGGACGGCCCGGTGCTGTGCATCGCGGGCCATGACCACCCCGCCCCGGCACTGGAAGCGGAACAGCTGGAGATCTTCTGCACGGTGGAGACCCTCGCTGCGGCGGACTGGGAGTCCGGCTTTCCGTCGATCCATCAGGTGCTGGAGGATGGCCTGCGCGAGGGGTGGCTGGAGCCCGACGACTGAGGGAAACACTGAGCGGCGGTACCGCCCGGGGCCAGCCCTGCAGCGGCCTTCAGCCGGCCGGGGCCACCGCCTCGCCCTGCGCCGCCGGACAGGCGGCCGCCGCCCGTTCGATCAGTTCGGGGCCGGCATCCGGTCGATGGGCCCCCTCGGTCAGGATCCGCCGCCACTGCCTCGCCCCGGGTTCGCCGTGGAACAGCCCCAGTACGTGGCGGGTCAGCCGCGCCAGCGGCACGCCCTCGCGCCGCATCCCTTCGGCCATGTCCTGCAGCTCGCGGACCACCTCGGCACGCTCGGGCCGCCAGGCCTCACCGAAATACAGCCGGTCGACCTCCGCCAGACTCCAGGGATGATGATAGGCATGGCGGCCGAACATGACCCCGTCCAGGGTGGTCAGGTGGTCGCGCGCGGCGGCCACGTCATCCAGCCCCCCGTTCAGCACGATCACACACCCCGGGAATTCGGCCTTCAGCCGGTGTACCCGCGCGTAGTCCAGCGGCGGGACATCGCGGTTGTCCTTCGGACTCAGCCCCTGCAGCCACGCCTTGCGTGCATGCACGATGAAATGCCGGCAACCGGCATCCGCCACGGTACGTACGAAGGCATGCAGATCCGCATCCGAATCCTGCTCGTCGATACCGATGCGATGCTTGACCGTCACCGGGATGTCGACCGCCGCCTGCATGGCCTCCACCGCGCGCGCGACCCGGTCGGGTGTCGCCATCAGGCTGGCGCCGAAATCGCCCGACTGTACCCGGTCCGACGGACAGCCCACGTTGAGATTGATCTCGTCGTAGCCGAAGTCCTCGCCAATGCGCGCGGCCTCCGCCAGCGTGTCGGGCTCGGATCCCCCCAGCTGCAGCGCCAGCGGATGCTCGACCTCCGCGTAGCCGAGGAGATGCGCGCGATCGCCCCGCACCACCGCGTTGGCATGCAGCATTTCGGTGTACAGCAGCGCATGCCGCGTCAGAAGCCGGTGGAAGCGTCGGCACCAGCGATCCGTCCAGTCCATCATCGGCGCGACGGAAAAGCGCTCCGGCCCGCCCGCGAGCGAGGACGCGCAGGCCGTCGGCGAACCGGATTGCGGCGCGCACACGATGGGATTGGCAGAAGGCGGATCGGACATTCCGGGCTGAACCATAAATTGGCCGCCCATGGTGTCGCGGCGCGCCCCCGACGTCCAGCAACGCCCGACTCTGCCTGTGCCAATGCGACACGGGTCAGCCTGACCCGCTGTGTCCGACCGACCCGACCGCTCGCCGCCCGGCTATCTCTGGAACCATTTCACAGCATCCACCGTAACCCACTGATCCTTATGGCTTCCAGACGCCCTCTCCCTCACCTGGCACGGCCCCTGCTTTCCCGTCGGGTGCAGACGCCGGCTTCGCCGTTATCTTCGGCATCCGGAGTCTGCGAGACCTTTCTACAGCCTCCAAGGAGCGCAGATCCATGAAATATCGCAAGACTGCCATCGCTTTTGCCCTCTCCTCCCTGTTCACCATTGGCTCCATGGCTACCGCCGGCGCCATGGGTGGCGGCGGTGCCGAACAGGGTGGTGCCCCGCCGGCCGAGGAAGGGGCACCGGAAGCGGGCGCCCCCCCGGAAGCCGGTGGTGCGCCTGACGCCGGAGGGGCTCAGGGCGGTGCGCCGCCGGCAGACGAGGGTGCTGCCGGGGGTGCCGATGCCGGTGGTGCGCCCATGGGTGCAGAAGAAGACGAAGACGACGACGAAGACGACGGCGCTCCGGACTGGTAACGCGCCCTCCCCTGCCCTCGCCGAAGCGGTCCTGCGGACCCTTCGGCGTCTTTTTGCCTGCATGCGGGCCTGCGCATGTACAATCCGATGCGAATTCAGTCACGGAATCGCCGGATGACGCCTCCCGCAACCCCGCAGTCCAACGATTTCCAGCAGAACGTTTCGCGCATGGTGGAACGCGCAATGCGCTACCTCGAGATCCCGGACGGGGCACGCGAGGCGCTGCAAACCTGCGATTCGGTCATCCAGGTGTCCTTCCCCATCCAGTTCCGGGACCGCGTGGAGGTCTTTCATGGCTGGCGAGCCGTGCATTCCGCGCACCGACTTCCGGTCAAGGGCGGCATGCGTTTCGCACCCAACATGGACCAGGCCCACGCCGAGGCTCTGGCGGCACTGATGTCCTACAAGTGCGCAATCATCGACATCCCGTTCGGCGGTTCCAAGGGCGGTCTGCGCATCGACCCGCGCCAGTACAATGAATGGGAACTGGAACGCATCACCCGCCGGTTCGCCCACGAACTGATCCAGCGCGACTACATCTCGCCGGCGCAGAACGTCCCGGCCCCCGACGTCGGCACTTCCCAGCGGGAAATGGCCTGGATTGCGGACACCTATCGCCAGCACCGCCCGGACGACATCAACCACGTCGCCGCGGTCACCGGCAAACCGGTGGACCTGGGCGGCATGCGCGGCCGTCTGGAAGCCACCGGCCGCGGGGTGCAGTACGCCCTGCAGGCCTTCTTCCGTTCGAAGGCGGCCGTCGCGGAGGCGGGCCTCGAGGGCGGCCTGAGTCAGCAGCGGGTCATCGTCCAGGGCTTCGGCAACGTAGGCTATCACCTCGCCCATTTCCTGCAGCAGGACGACAACGTCCGCATCGTCGGGATCATCAAGAGCGACGGCGGCATCTACTCCGAGCAAGGTCTGGATGTCGACACGGTACATGACTACATGAACCGCACCGGCACCCTGGAAGGCTACCCGGGCGTGCGTTTCGAACGCGACGGCAACCGCCTGATGGAAGAAGACTGCGACGTGCTGGTCCCGGCCGCGCTGGAAGGCGCCATCCACGAGGAGAACGCGCCACGCATCCGCGCCCGCCTGGTGGTCGAGGCCGCCAACGGCCCCTGCACATTCGAGGGCGACCGCATCCTGCAGCAGCGCGGAATCACGGTGCTGCCCGACGTGTTCGTCAATGCCGGCGGCGTGGTGGTCTCCTATTTCGAATGGGTGCGCAACATCCAGCACATCCGCTTCGGCCGCATGGAGCGCCGCTACGACCAGGCCCAGGGCCAGCACATCGTCAGCGCCATCGAGATGATGACCAACCAGGATGTGCCCGAGTGGCTGCGCGAATCCATCGTGCGCGGTGCCGAGGAGATCGATCTGGTGCGCTCGGGCCTGGACGACACCATGCGCGAGGCCTTCAGCGAGATGCAGGAAGTGCGCGAGGTGGAAAGCAATGGCGAGGTCCTCGACTACCGTACCGCGGCGTACCTGATCGCGCTGCGCAAGATCATCCGCGCCCGTCCCGACCTGAAGGTCATCTGACCCGACCGAAACGGGCCTCCAGGGCCGCGAACACCGCCCGCAGGCCCATCGCCTCGCCACCCTTCGGCCGGCCCGGGCGTGCGCGGGTGTTGAAGGCCATGATGTCGAAATGCAGCCAGGGCGTTTCGGCCGGCACGAAATCCTGCAGGAACAGCGCCGCGGTGATCGCCCCGGCCTGCCCGCCCGAACTGGCGTTAACCACGTCGGCCACATCGCTCTCCAGCATGTGCCGATACGGCGCATGCAACGGCAGCCGCCAGACCGGATCGTCCCACGCGCGCGCCGGCTCGTCCAGGGCGGCCGCCCAGGCGTCGTCGCTGGCGAAGAACGCGGCGATCTCGTGCCCCACGGCCACTCGCGCCGCACCGGTCAGGGTCGCAAAATCCACCACCAGGGCCGGCTCCAGTTCACCCGCACGGTCCAGCAGATCGGCCAGCACCAGGCGGCCCTCGGCATCGGTATTGTCGATCTCCACGGTACGCCCGCTGCGCGTGGTCAGGACATCGCCGGGACGGAAGGAACGCGAGCCCACGGCGTTCTCTACCGCTCCGACCAGGACCGTCAGGCGCACTGCAAGCCCGGCCCGCATGATCAGGCCGGCCAGCCCCAGCGCCGTGGCCGCACCGCCCATGTCCTTCTTCATCTGCCGCATGGCACTGTCGGGCTTGATGTTCAGACCGCCCGAATCGAAACAGACTCCCTTGCCCACCAGTACCACCGGCGGGGCATCCTCCGGCCCCCAGGTCAGCTCGATCACCCGCGGGTGGTGTTCACTGGCGCGCCCCACGGCATGGATGCACGGCCAGTCCCGGGCCACCTCGTCGGGATCCGCCACCACCCTGGCGGTTCCGCCGTGACGTTCGGCCAGACCCTCGGCCTCCGCCGCCAGTTCGTCCGGCATCAGATCGGCCGGGGCCGTATTGATCAGATCCCGGGTGTGGCCGACCGCCGCCACCATGGACGTGACACGCTCCCGATCCACCCCGTCCGGCCAGATCAGCCGCACCGGCGTGTCGTCGGTCGGTGGCTCGCTGCGATACCGGCGAAAGCGATACCTTCCCAGCCCCCAGCCGACCGCCGCCCGTTCGATTGCCTCCGCTGTCAGGCCCGCCTCCTGCAGCCGATAATCTCCCCCCGGCAGGGACTCCGCCGCCGCAGCCAGCATCCACAGGGGCTGGCCCACGTCGTAGCCGACCAGGGCCGCTTCCAGCTCGCCCTGGTCCCCGGCGATCTGCAGGATACCCCCGGCCTCGCCGGTAAAGCCGGTCGCTTGCGCCCAGCGCGCATAGCGTGCGGGCCGCCCCTCCAGCGCGGCATGCAGCGACTCCGGCGTCACGGGTATCAGTTCAACGGCGGCGGACGACTCATCAACAAAAACGGATTCCACTGGGGGCTTCCTCATCTGCACGGCAAAGCCCCCATAATAACGCCACCTGCGGCCGGGACGCCCGGCCCCCACCGACCGACAGGGAACGTGCCATGACGCCAGCACTGGAAATCCGCGGGCTGCGCAAGACCTACAACAACGGCTTCGAAGCCCTCAAGGGAATCGACCTCGAGGTCTCCCCCGGCAGCTTTTTCGCCCTGCTCGGGCCCAATGGCGCCGGCAAGTCGACCACCATCGGCATCATCACCTCGCTGGTGAACAAGACGGCCGGGGAAGTCCGGGTGTTCGGCCACGACCTCGACCGGGATCCCCGGGGCGTCAAGCGCTCGATCGGCCTGGTCCCGCAGGAGTTCAATTTCAACCAGTTCGAACCGGTGGGCGAGATCGTCGTCAACCAGGCCGGCTACTACGGCATTCCCCGCCGCGAGGCCTGGGACCGCGCCGGCCACTATCTCAACGAACTGGGCCTGTGGGACAAGCGCGAGAACATGGCCCGCATGCTCTCCGGCGGCATGAAACGCCGCCTGATGATCGCCCGCGCCCTGGTGCACGAACCGCGGCTGCTGATCCTCGACGAACCCACCGCCGGGGTCGACATCGAGTTGCGGCGCTCCATGTGGGACTTCCTGCAGAAGATCAACGATGACGGCCGGAGCATCATCCTGACCACCCACTATCTCGAGGAAGCCGAATCGCTCTGCCGCAACATCGCGATCATCGATGACGGCCGCATCATCGAGAACACCACGATGAAGCAGCTCCTGGCCAAGCTCGAGACCGAGACCATGGTCCTGGACCTGGTGGAACCCCCGCTGGCGGTACCGGAGGGCGGCCCGATCCCGCTGCGACGCATCGACGAGCTGACCCTGGAGGCCGACATACACTCCAACCAGAACCTGAATGATCTCTTCCAGATTCTTGATAATCAGGGGATCCGGGTCCAGAGCATGCGGAACAAGGCGAATCGACTGGAAGAGCTCTTTGTCCGCATGACCCAGAACGAGACCACCCGCAGCCCGCTGACACCCGGCGGCGACGGAGCCACCGAGCAGCAGGAGGGCCAGGCATGACCCGCGCGGATCTCCGGTTGTGGGGCACCGCCCTGCGCACCATCGCAATCAAGGAAATACTGCGCTTTGCCAGAATCTGGGTGCAGACCGTCCTGCCCCCGGTCGTCACCACCGCGCTGTACTTCATCATCTTTGGCGGCCTGATCGGCGACCGCATCGGCGAAATGGAAGGCTTTCGCTACATGGACTTCATCGTTCCCGGGCTGATCATGCTGGCGGTAATCACCAACAGCTATTCCAACGTCGTATCATCATTCTTCGGTTCAAAGTTTCAGCGTCATATCGAGGAACTACTGGTCTCGCCGATCCCCAACAGCGTCATCATCCTGGGGTTCATATTCGGCGGGGTCGCACGCGGGCTCACCGTGGGCGTGGCCGTTCTGATCGTCTCGCTGTTCTTTTCGCCCCTGAGCGTGCACAACCCGATCGTGATGCTGCTGGTCGTCCTTTTGACTTCCATCCTGTTCGCACTGGCCGGACTGATCAATGGAGTATTCGCACGAACTTTCGACGATATCGCACTGATTCCCACGTTCGTTCTTACCCCGCTGACTTACCTCGGAGGCGTTTTCTATTCCATCAGCCTGCTGCCCGATTTCTGGCAGGGCGCGTCCATGTTGAACCCGATCTTTTACATGGTGGATGCCTTTCGTTACGGGAGCCTTGGAACCAGTGACTTTCCAGTGATCGCATCCTTTGCCATCATCGCGTTGTTCATCATTGTGCTCTATGGTCTGGCACTGTGGCTTCTGAATCGAGGAACGGGCATCCGCTCATGAAGACCTTCAAGCGACGGCACGGCGAGAATCGGCGCATCCGCGGGGGTGGTTCACATCGCGGCCAAACGTGGTATAAAACAGCATCGCCCAACGGAACCATGTTCATGAACGGTCAGCGCAGGATCACGTCTTCGGTCATCGTGGGAACCGCCGGCCTCGCCCTCGCTGTGGGTTCCGGCCTGGTCCTCGCCTCCAAGCCACAGGAAACGGAACAGCCCCTGCAGATCGCGCCCCTCTCCAGCGCGGATCCCGAATCGGCGGACAACGGCTCCGGCGCCCGCGGCACGGAGATCCGTGCTGACTGGAGCCGGGCCTCGGTGGCCGAACCGGTGCCCGCGGTGGGCGGCTCGGTCCCGCCGGGCGACACTCACACGGTGGCATTCGCATTCGATCCCGACCAGGATGTCGGAGAGCCGCCGACGGCCAGCGAGCCGACGACCGGGGCCACGTCCTACGAAACCTTTGACCTGGACGACGACGAGCCCTCCGCAACGGCCGAACTCGGCCACTCCGACTGGAATTCGCACACCCTGGATCGCAACGAGCGCCTCTCCGGGCTGTGGGAACAGGAGTGGGATCTGCCGCTGGCCACGCTTTATCGCCTGCTGGACGACGACGAAAATGCCGACATCCTGAACCGCGTCCGGCCGGGCCAGGAGATCGAGTGGCAGGTAGACGACGAAGGCTACCTGACCCGCATGCGGCTGTGGACCGACAGCGCCTCGGGCTACGAATGGGTACGCGAAGAGGACGGCTGGGATTTTGACCGCCATGAGGTCGAGAATGCCCGCGAGACCTCGCACCTGATCATCAGCGCCGAGATCGACGGCTCGATTTCCGCGGCCCTGTCCCGCCAGACTGCACTGTCCTCGCGGGCCGCCGCGGCGATCGCCGTGCTGATGGATCGCCACTTGCCGGTGCGCCTGAACGCGCGCGCCGGCGATGAATTCACCCTGCTGGTGGAGCAGGAGACCGTCGTCGGCGAGGACACGCCGCAGAATCTGCGACTGCTGGCGTTCGAATACAACGGCGAGCGGATACAGGAGGAAGCCGCGCGCAACGTCAACGGACGCTTCTATCGCCCGGACGGCGAAAGCCTGCTGCCGCCGTTCGACCGCCGCCCCTTCTCCGGCAACTACCGCATCAGCTCGGGCTTCGATCCGCAGCGACGGCATCCGGTCACCGGGCGGGTCGCGCCGCACCACGGGACGGACTTCGCCATGCCGGTGGGGACCCCCATTCAGGCACCGGCGGATGGTCGGGTCACGCGCGTCGAGCACGACCGGTATGCCGGTCGCTTTATCGTGATCGAACACGGACAGGGCTACTCCACGCGCTATCTCCATCTGGACCGTGCCCTGGTCAGCCCGGGGGATGATGTCGAGCGGGGCGATCGCATCGCCCTGTCGGGCAACACGGGACGCAGTACCGGTCCGCACCTGCACTACGAGGTGCACGTGAAGGGGCGGCCGAAGGATCCGATGCGGGTAGCGTTGCCCGAAAGCGACTCGCTGGAAGGCGAAGACCTCGAGCAGTTCCGCGAGATTGGCAAAGTCCTGTTCGCGCAGCTGGAGAACGGGCAGCGCGGCGAACAGGTCGCTCTGCGGCCGTTCAGCGAACTCGCCGCGCAGTAGGAACCGGCCCGCCGCCCCGCCGTTGCCCGAAGCACTGGCCTTTGCGCGTCTCGAATGGAGGGATGGACAGCCCGTCTCTCCCGAGTTCGGCGACGGTTATTTCGGCTCGGACGCCCCGCTCGAGGAAGCTCACGAAGTCTTTCTTGAGGCCAACGACCTGCCCCGGCGCTTCGCCCGCCCCGGTACCCGGATGACCATCGCCGAGACCGGCTTCGGCACCGGACTCAACACCCTCCTGACGCTTCGCGAGTGGCGCGCCCGGGCCCCGGACGACGGCTTCCTGTCGCTGATCGGCTTCGAATCGCGGCCGCTGCATCCCGACGACCTCGCCCGCGCCCATCAGCAGCTGGGCCTTGACGGCCCGGACGCCGAACGCCTGCGCGACGGGTATCCCCCACCGGTCAGCGGCCTTCACCGGATCCATTTCCCTCGGGCACGCGCGGTGCTGACCCTGGTCTTCGGCGACGCGGCGATCACCCTCCCGCAGCTGAATGCCGCGGTGGATGCCTGGTATCTGGACGGATTCGCACCCCGCCGCAATCCGGGCCTGTGGAATATCGGTGTCTTCCGGCAGATGGCCCGTATCTCCCGGCCCGGCACCACCTTCGGAACCTACGCCGCGGCCGGTCAGGTGCGCCGCGACCTGGAGGCGGCCGGCTTCGTGGTCCGGCGCAAACCCGGGCACGGACGCAAGCGTGAACGCCTGTGCGGCCATTTCCATGACCCGGCTCCCCCCGCCCTGCCCGAGACTCGCGAACGTCCGCGACGCGTAGCAGTCATCGGGGCGGGCATTGCCGGACTGTCGGCCGCCCTGGCCCTGCAGGACCGCGGCTGCCACCTCACCCTGTTCGATCCCGCGGGCCCGGGCGGGGGGGCGTCCGGCAACCCGGCGGCGGTGCTGCTGCCTCACCTGCTCCCCGATGACCCGGGGCTCAATGCCCTGGCGCTCACCGGCATGCGCCACACCCATGCCCTGATCGAACGCGCCGCCGAGGGCCTGGAAGAGGGCCGATCGACGCTCCTGCTGGGTGACAGCGTCGCCTTCCACGGCATCTCCGCGCACGCACGCAAGCGCGTACAGCGACTTCGCGCGCGCGATCCGGCGGAGAGCGGCTACCTTTTCGACCCGGCCGCCACCGCCCCCGCCGGCACTCCCGGGCCGATGCTGGAATACCCCGGCGGGCGGGCGGTGGACATGGGGGCCCTGTGCCGCGGACTGGCCGCCGCACTGCCCGCGGTGGAGCGCACCGGGGTCAGCGCGATCGAGCCGCACGCCACCGAAGTCCGGGTGACGTTCGACGGCGACCACCCCGCGCGGGGCTTCGACGCGGTCGTGATCGCCACTGCCGGCGCGCCCCTGTGCCCGGAACAGGCGCGCCTCGGGACCGTGGGAGGCCAGATGACCCGGGTGCAGCACCCCCTCCCCGGCCCCGATTTCCGCGTGCGCACCGGTCAGGGCTACTGGATTCGACGGGACACGGATGATCACTGGATCGGCGCCACCTACCGCCACGACGGGCTCCCGGCGGATCCGGCAGCGCCCCCCGAACCGACCGCCGAAGACGACCGCCACAACCTGGAGCATCTGGCCTGGGTTCCGGGCATGCCCGCCCCCGAGGATGCGCGGATCACGCAGCGCTGGACCGGCATGCGCGCCGTCTTTCGCGACCGCCTTCCGCTGGCGGGCGCTTCGTGCATGGACCGCCGGGGCCGGGTCATGCTCACCCTCGGGCACGGTTCACGAGGCCTGCTCTATGCACCGATCAGCGGGGAGCTGGTAGCCGACCGCCTGCTGGACCTGCCGGAACCGCTGGAGCAGAACGTGGCCCGACGCCTGTCGCCGCAACGCGTCGCCTAGTCCGCCCAGGCCACCGCATTGCGGCCCTGTCCCTTGACGCGGTACATCGCCTGGTCGGCCGCCGCGATCAGGTCGGCCAGGGTCTCCCCGTGTTCCGGATAGAACGCCACGCCGATACTCGCGGTCACCACCACCGAAATACGCTCCCCGTCGTCCAGGGTCAGCTCCCAATGGGTATCGAAGACGCTGCGGATCCGCTCGATCAGCGGATGCACCTCGTCGCGAGAAATCAGCGTCCCGGTCAGCACCAGGAATTCGTCACCGCCCAGCCGGACCAGCAGATCCTCGGCACGCAGGTGCGCCGCCAGATCCGCGGACATGCGGCGCAGCAGCTGATCACCGACGGCATGGCCGTGTTCGTCGTTCACCGGCTTGAAGCGATCCAGGTCGATGAACACCATGGCCAGCTGCCCCCCGTCGCGGCGGGCTCGGGATGTCATGCGGGGAAACGCCCGTTCCATCGCCGCGCGGTTCGCAGCCGCCGTCAAAGGGTCCTGCCAGGCCAGGGTGTGCAGACGCTCCTCGAGCTTGCGCCGCGCGGTCACGTCCAGCGCATGCCAGACGACCGCGGCACGTCCCTCGAAATGCGCGGCAATGGGGCGCACGCGGGCCTCGAACCAGCGCTGCCCGTTTTCGCAGCCATCCCCGGCGAGTTCCGGCTCCGACCGTCGCGCCGGATGCAGCACGCCGGGCTCGAGGAGGTATTCGGTCTCCTGCAGGCCCCCCTCGTCCAGCGCCCGCCGCACGACTGCCAGGAACTGCCGGGCCACCGCCTCGGGCAGGAACTCCTGGATGCCGTGCCCCACGATCGACCCCGCCCCCCTCCGCCCCGACGCGTCCGCCTCCTTCGCCCCCCGACTATCCCCAAAGGCCCGGTAGATCATCCCGTCCTCCCCCAGCACCAGAGCATGACCGGGCATGGCTTCGAACAGCGCCTCCTGAAGGTCGCGGGCCTGGGCGAGCGCCTCGAACAGCATCCGGTTGTCGTGCACGTCCACCAGGATCAGCAGCATGGCCCGATCCTGCTCCCACGGGATCGGCACCCAGCGCAGCAGATGAAAGCGCCAGTGGCCGTCCGCCATGCGCACGCGCACCTGGCGCCCGGCCGGATCCGGATCTTCCCTGGAAAATACCAGCCCGTTGGGCAGCAACGGGATATCGTCCGGATGGAACAGTTCGAGGTCTTTCACGGGGGTGCCGTCGACCGGGGATTGTCCGGTCGTGCGGCGAAACGCGGGGTTGGTCCAGAGGACCCGGGTATCCCGGACCACCAGAGTGGCGTCCTCCAGGTTGGCGACCAGCGTATGGTACTGGCTCAGCAGGCGCGCGCGATCGCGCACATGCCCGCTCACGCGCCAGGTCAGTCCGCCCAGTGCAAGGGTGCCAAGGATCCCGAAGGCCCACCAGGCCGGCGGCCTGGAGGTCGGCATGGCCTCGGGCACCGGGCGCGCCAGCAGGACCCATTCGCCACCGGCAAAGCTGACCGTCTTGCGCCACTCCGCCGGCCCTTCGGCAATCCCGTCCGGATCATGGAACACCTCGCCGCGGTGCCCGGTCCCGTCTCGCCCCTGCAGTGCAAACTTGAGCGCGCCGGGAGTGCGGCCGAACCCCGCGCGCGCCAGTACCCGTTCGAAATCCACCGCCACACTGGCCATGGTAAATCCGGGATCCGTTTGCCGGGCCTCGTCCAGCGGGTCGCCCGTTTCTTCCGGACCGACCGGACTGCGGACCAGGAGGCCGGTCCCGCCCTGTGCCAGCTCCTAGGGTCCGGCGACGACGGTCTCTCCGGTTTCCATGACCCGACGGAAGGACGCCGCCTGCTCCGGATGGCTGGCCACGTCGAGACCCAGGGCATCCACATTGCCCTCGCGCGGGTAGACAAAATCGATGCGGGATCCCGCCAGTAACGTGAGCGAGCGAATGACTTCCGGGTCCCGACGGTACAGCCGGTCGGCCATGCGCTCGAACTCGTCGCCATCCAGGTGCGGGCGTGCCTCGACATAGGCGGAGAGACCAACGGTGGCGTGCACCAGGCTGTTGATCACGCTTTCCAGGCGCGTACGCTTGCTGGCCACCTCGCTCGCCAGGTTCGCCTGATGCCGCTCGGCCAGCTGATGCTCCCAGGCACGGTCGGCCAGCAGAAACATCCCGGCGAAGATCAGCATCGCGAGCAGCCCCGACACCACCGACGTGGCGGCAAAACCGCCCGTCCGACCTTGTGCTGTCCCGTCCGTCCCGGCGGTCGGGGCCTCTCCTGCGGCGCTGTCGCCCGGTATCCCGCGCATGTCCGCCCCCTTCGATCCGAACCCCACACCCCCACTATGCCCATTCACCCGGGGGCGCGTAATCCCCGGAGGATGAAAATGGTCATGGGAGGCTGAGAAAGCTCGTCCGCGACAGGCGGAAAAGACGACAATGGTGGGGACGGCCGGACTCGAACCGGCACGGCCTTGCGGCCGGCAGATTTTAAGTCTGCTGCGTCTACCTGTTTCGCCACGCCCCCGCAGACGCGGCGGATGATACCGCGTCAATCGGCGGAGGGCATTCCTTCCTCACCGGCGGCGAATTCCGCCAGCGGCAGCGGGACGTGTATCGACGCCGCCATGGCCCGCAGCAGTTCCACTTCCGCGGTCCGTACCTGCCCCCCGTGCGTCACCGTCGTCAGCATGGCCCGCACCAGCCGCTCCTTGTCCGCCATGCGCAGCGCATCGAGGGTATCCAGTACCCGGTCGAGGACGCCGGCCCACGCCCGGCTCCCTTCGGATTCGGTCCAGGCTTCGGGGAAATCCACCGCGGCAGGCGCCGCTCCCTCGATGCGCTCGATCCCCGCCGCCAGTGCGGCGCGTCCGGCGTCCGGGTCCCCGGGATGGCCATGACGCGCAAGCACGGCAAGCAGGAACCGGGCCTCTTCGTGGTGCCGGTCCAGTCGCCCATGTCCGCCGGCACCGTCCTCACCGGGCTTTCCGGCATCCATCAGGTGCCGATTGAGCAGACGCCCCAGGGCATATTCGAATGCCGAAACCCGGCCATCCGCATGGATCAGGCGTTCCACCAGTTCCTGCAGCTGCTCGCGTTCCTCGCGCGGGTGCCGGCGCAACACCGGGAAGGCCATCTCCAGCAGCGGAATCCGCAGGTCGTCGCGCAGTTGCGGCACCATCTCGAGCAGCTGGCCGACCCTGCGCTCGCTGTCGCCGCCGCGTTTCTCCGCGACCATCAGGCGCTGTTGCTCACGCACTTCGGGGTCGGCATTCATCAGGAGATACAGGATCACCTCGGCCGCCCAGCCATCGCTGTGGGCGGCCTGTTCCAGCGGCCCCGGCATCGAGGCCATCAGAATCCCGGCACCCAGTATCTGCGCCAGTCCCGGATCGGCAATGCCGTCCACCAGGCGGTCGGCATCCAGGGGCAGCCCCCCGGGGCCCCGCTGGTCTTCCTTTTCCTGCTGCTCGGCGGCTGCCTCGGCCGCGGCCTGCTCGGCCTCGGCTTCTTCACGCATGCGCCGGGCGACCTCCTCCAGCTCGGACGGATCGAAACCCGGTTCGATCGCCCGGATCCGCTCCTCCAGCGGCGGGTGCGTCGCGAACATGCGCCCGAGCCCCCCGCTGGCGAAGAGCATGTGCCCCACTTCTTCGGAGTCCGCATCCAGGCGGGCATGACGTGCGCCGATCTTCTTCAGGGCCCCGGCGATGCCGTCCGGCTGCCGGGTGAACTGCACGGCCGAGGCGTCCGCCAGATACTCGCGCTGGCGTGAAACCGAGGCCCGGATCCAGCGGCCGAAGAACAGGCCGATATAGCCCACCACCAGCAGTGCCAGCCCCGCGGCCATCAGGCCGGCGGCATTGCGGCTGTCACGCGAGAAACGCATGGCGATCAGCACGCGCTGCCCCACCAGCGCGAGCACCAGGATCCCGTACAGGATTCCAATCAGACGAATGTTCAGGCGCATGTCGCCATTGAGGATGTGTCCGAATTCATGGGCCACGACGCCCTGGAGCTCGTTGCGGTTGAGGGTTTCCAGGGCTCCCCGGGTCACCGCGATGGCCGCGTCACCCGGCGCATGCCCCGCGGCAAAGGCATTGATGCCGCTTTCTTCCTCCAGCACGTAGATCTCCGGTACCGGCACCCCGGAGGCGATCGCGATTTCTTCGACCACGTTGACCAGGCGTCGGCGCAGCGGATCCCGGGTGTCCGGCTCGACCCGCGTGCCACCCAGCTCCCGGGCGACCTGGCCACCCCCGCCCCGCAGTGACGACGCCCGGTAAAGGCTCGCGCCACCGATCAGGACGATCGTGAACAGGGTCACCCAGAACAGGAGATCGAGATTGTTCCGGACCCGTTCGTCCAGCTGCAGCGGCTCGCCCGGCTGTGCCGATGGATCGTGGCCCAGAAACAGCAGGGCGATCGCGTTCATCGCCACCACGATGGCCAGGACGGCGAGGGAAAACAGGACCAGCAGGACCCGGGTGCGGCGATGCGCCCGGTCCTGGTGTTCGAAAAAGTTCATGGTCGGGCTCGCTTACTGGAAGTTGACCTCGACTGCCTCCCGGCGCTGCGGATCCTCGATTTCCAGCAGCTCGGCGCGACGGAAACCGAAGTTGTTCGCGATCAGGCTGTTGGGGAACATTTCGCGCAGGATGTTGTAACTCATCACCGCGTCGTTGAATGCCTGCCGCGCGTAGGCGATGCGGTTCTCGGTGCTGCTCAGCTCTTCGGAGAGCTGCATCATGTTTTCGTTCGCCTTGAGGTCAGGATAGGCCTCGGACAGCGCGAACAGACGCCCGAGCGCGCCGGACAGCCCCTGTTCGGACTGCGACAGCTCACGCAGGGCCTCGGGGTTGGAAGGATCGGCCGCCGCCTTCTGCAAGCTGCTCTGAGCCTGGTTCCGGGCCTCGATGACCGCCTCCAGCGTATCTTTCTCGTGCGCCATGTAGCGATCCGCGACCTTCACCAGATTGGGGATCAGGTCATACCGGCGGTTGAGCTGCACATCGATCTGCGCGAACGCGTTCTGATAGCGATTGCGCGACGTCACCAGGCGGTTGTACGTCCACACCCCCCAGATCACCAGGAGGATCACGATCCCGAGCAGGACCCATTCCATGTCGCTTCTCCCATGCGTGTAACGAGGTCTTGGCAGTGTACGCGTTACGCCGTCCGCTCGCGAGCGCGACGCGCGGACGCGGGACGTTTATCCTTGATGGCATACACCCACTCCGGCGGCGGCTCCCATGAATCTTTCGTCCCTGCTGGGCATGATCGGCGGCGTCGTGCTGTTCGTCAGCATCATCGCCTTCACCAGCCAGGATCTGCTGGTGTTCCTCAACCTTCCCGGCCTCGGCATCGTGCTCGGAGGTACCCTGGCAGCCACCCTGCTCAGCTACCCCCTGCACGAGCTGGTACGGGTGTTCCGTCTCGCGGCCACGGTCATCCGTGACGAACGCTACGACGTCACCCAGGACATGGAGGAGATCGTCGAGGTCTCGCGCCTGTGGTTCGCGCAGAACCTGGCCCGGGTGCAGGAACGCCTGGAGACCCTGCGCAACCCCTTCCTGAAGACCGGGGTGCAGCTGGTGATCGACGACACCCCGATGGAAGACGTGTCCGACCTGCTGCACTGGCGCCTGGCCCGCCTGCGTGCCCGCGAACTCGCCGAGGCCCAGGTCTATCGCACCATGGCCACCTACGCCCCGGCCTTCGGCATGCTGGGGACCCTCCTGGGCCTGATCAACCTGCTGCTGACCACCGACACCGACGACTTCGCGGTGATCGCGGTGAACCTCGGCATTGCCCTGATCACCACCTTCTACGGCATTCTGCTGGCCAACCTGGTGTTCCGGCCGATCGCCATCAAGCTGGAACGGCGCACCGAGGAACGGGTGGTGGTCATGACCATGGTGCTGGAGGGCATCATGCTGATGCGCAAGGGCCGCACCCCCGGCTACATCCGCGAGACCCTGCGTTCGTTCGCCGAGAACCACCACGATGAAATCCGTCAGGCACCGTCCGTCGCCGAAGACGAAGCGGAGAGCGGCGGACGCTGAACCATGGCCACCCACGGCGAGCCGCAATCGACCCCGTCTGACCGGGGATCCACTCGCGAGGGAGACCACGTCCTCCCGCGCGAGACGCTCGCAGTGGAGACCGGACGCAGCGGGGAAAGCCTGCGCGAGGACGAACACGCCTGGATCCTGACCTACCTCGACGTACTGACCCTGGTGATCGTGGTCTTCGTGATCATGCTGACCTTCGCCGAACCGCGGGACGAAAGCATCCGCGCCGCCGATGACGACCCGGTGGAGCTGGTCTATCGCGACCTCTCCAATCTGGTCGATCCGCGCCTGTTCCGGCTGTCACCCGAGGCCCCGGAAGTGCCCCCCGGGCCGGTCGAAGATCCGCCGCTGGGCGCCGATCCGCCCTCGCCCGTGGCGACCCCGGCCGACGACCCGCCGCCGGAGGCCGATCCCGAGGCAGTGCGCGACATGCGCGACCGCGCGCCGGAGGGCGTCGAGGTCATCGAACAGCCCGGCAGCATCGAGCTGCGGATCCAGGACGACATACTGTTCGCCACCGCGCAGGCCGATCTGGCCGCCGACGGGCAGGCGTTGCTGGACGACCTCCTTCCGCTGCTGGAAGAACACGAGGGTCGCGTGACCATCGAGGGCCATACGGACAACGTGCCCATCGCGACCCCGCGCTTCCCGTCGAACTGGGAACTCTCCTCGACGCGCGCCAGCGGTGTAGTGCGCTATCTCGTCGACCGCGGCATCGACCCCGGCATCCTGCAGGCGGTCGGCCACGCGGACACCCGACCGGTGGCCGACAACGACACCCCGGAAGGGCGTGCGGAGAACCGCCGCGTATCCATCGTGCTCGAAACCCCCGCCGACTCCTGAGACCCGGATCAGGCGACCTCGCCGGCGGCGTGACCGGAGGCCCAGGCCCACTGGAAATTGTGGCCCCCGAGATGCCCGGTGACATCCACCACCTCGCCGATGAAATAAAGCCCCGGGTATCCCTTTGCCTCGCAGGTGCGCGACGACAGGGCGCGGGTGTCCACGCCCCCGGCCATGACCTCCGCACGGGCATAGCCCTCGGTCCCCGACGGCGTGAACACCCAGGGCTGGAGACGACCGGCCAGCGCGGCCAGCTCGGCGTCGGAGAATCGCTCCAGCGGCCGCTCCGCCACCTCCGGATCCAGCCAGTGCCGGGCGACCCGCCGGGTGAGCCATTCGCCCAGCACCCGGAGCAGCTGGCGCTTCGGCATGTCTTCGCGCGCTGCGCGAAGCCCCTGTTCCAGGGACTCGCCGGGGAAGAAATCCACCGTCACCGATTGCCCCGGCTGCCAGTACGAGGAGACCTGCAGGATCGCCGGACCGCTCACGCCCCGGTGGGTGAACAGCACATTCTCGCGAAAGCCCGCATCGCCCGCCTCGGCCACCGCGTCCAGCGCAATGCCGGACAGCCCCTCCACCGCCGTACGTGCGTCACCGTCCAGGGTCAGCGGAACCAGCGCGGGCCGCGTCGGCTCCAGCGGGATATCCAGGCGTTGCGCCAGATCCAGGCCGAAGCCCGTCGCGCCCATCCGCGGGATCGGGTAGCCGCCGGTCGCGATCACCAGGGATTCGGCCTCGATGACCGCGGACGGCGTGCGCAGGCGCCACGGCGCTTGATCGGTGGCAACCTCCACGGGCGTGGACGTCCGCAGGGTCACCCCGGCCGTGGCGCATTCGTCCAGCAGCATGCGCACGATGTCCTTCGACGAATGGTCGCAGAACAGCTGACCGAGCTTCTTTTCGTGATACGGGATCCCGTGCGCCGCCACCAGGGCCACGAAATCCCAGGGCGTGTAGCGCGCCAGGGCCGATTTCACGAAATGCGGATTCGCGGACAGGAAGTTCTCCGGCCCGCAATCCATGTTCGTGAAGTTGCAGCGGCCGCCCCCGGACATCAGGATCTTCTTGCCGGCCCGGTCCGCGTGATCCAGAAGGACCACGCGGCGCCCGCGGGCTCCCGCTACCGCCGCGCACATCATGCCCGCGGCCCCGGCCCCGATCACCGCGACATCGAAGATTTCCGTCGTTTCATTCATGGGGCGGCATTCTACCGGAGCCGCGCGCGGGTGACCGGCGGCACGCTGCCCCTTGATTGTTCTATACTGGAAAAGGAGCACGTAGCAGGCGCCCGGCTGTAGCCATGCGCCCGACCGGGCACCGACCCGGGCCCGGCCTCCCCGCATGGACCGGCCGACGGCCAACCTCGACAGGAGCGACCCATGATCAACGGGATCGGACCCAATCCGGCCGCGATGGCCAGCCAGGCGGCGGCCGTGAATGCCAGCCAGAACACGGACCAGAACCGCGCCCCGGGGGCCCAGCAACCGGGCTCGGCCCAGGCGAACCAGGCCACGCCCGGGGCACAACAGGCCCAGCCGGGGCAGGCCGCGGCGATCGGCGCCAACCAGGGCGGAGCCGGCCCGTCGGTTCAGGCCGCCGACAACCCCTCGGCCGCGCGTGGCATCGCTCAGGTCAGCGGCACCCAGGAAACGAACGCCGCGGGCGGGGCCACGGCCGCCGGTGCCATCAACGGGCCCGAGGGCGGTAACGCCGTCAGCGCCACCGACGAGGCAAGCAGCGTCGACGGTGCTTCCGACAACGGTGACGCCCGATCCGCCGAACTCGCTGCCCGCGAAGAGGAGCAGGCGGCCGAGAACAACCTGGCCGCCACCCTGATGCCCGACGGAACCATGGACAACCGCGGCATCAACACCGCGGGTTCCACTCTGGACATCCAGGTCTGACCTCCCGGCCCAGCTGATCGCGCCCGCCCTGCCGCGGCGGGCCGCCCGCATCACCCTCCACCACCGGACGGGTGACAAACCTCATACGCGGAAGCGCCGGGTCATCTCCTGCAGCTCGCGCGCCAGGCGCATCAGTTCCGCTGCCGAATCGCTGGCCTGGCTCGCCCCCTCGGCGTTCTGCTCGGCCTCCTCGGTCACCGTGGTGACATTGCGGTTGATGGTCTCGGCGACCTGGCTCTGCTGCTCGGCCGCGCTGGCGATCTGGTCAATCATCTCGGTGATCGACTGCACCGCCTCGCGGATGTCCTCCAGCGCCGAACCGGCCTCGCCGGCCTGATCCACGGTCGCGCGTGCCCGTTCCTCGCCGGCCTGCATCACCTCCACGGCATTGCGCGTGCCCCCCTGCAGGGTCTCGACCGTGCGCCGGATCTCCTCCGTGGATTCATGCGTACGCGACGCGAGGGCCCGTACTTCGTCGGCCACCACCGCGAACCCACGTCCCGCCTCTCCGGCACGCGCGGCCTCGATCGCGGCGTTCAGCGCCAGCAGATTGGTCTGTTCGGCGATCTCCTGGATCACCTGCAGTACCTTGCCGATGCTCTCCGAATCCTGCTCGACCCGCTGGATTGCCTCCGCGGCGCGATGCACCTCGGAGGCCAGCTGCTCGATCCCGGTTACGGTCCGCTGCACCACCTCCTGGCCACTGCGCGTGGATTCCAGCGAGCGGTGCGCCGCCTCGGTCGCCGATTGCGAGTTGCGGGCCACGTCCTGGGCCGTGGCGCTCATCTCGTTCATCGAGGTGGCCACCTGCTCGATCTCCCGACGCTGACGATCCCCGCCTTCGCGCGTGCGGTCGGACACGTTCGAGACCTCTTCGGCCGCCGAAGTCAGCTGCCCGCTGGAACCGACCACTGCGCCGATCAGGGAGCGGAACTGTTCCATCACGTCGTTGAACGCCCGGGCCGCACGCCCGACCTCGTCATCGCCGTGCACGTCCAGCCGCCGGGTCAGATCGCCCCCGCCCCCGGCGATGTCACGCAACCCTTCCGTCATCTCGGCCAGGGGCCGCGTGACGAAACGCCGGATGAACAGAAAGATCGCACCCAGCAGCGGCAGGCTGACCAGGATCGCGAAGCCGAACAGCTGGATCCCGAAATTCGTCGCCCCCTCGTGCACCTCGGTCATGTCGAGACGCATGGAAGTGGCCCCGAGAACCTCGCCTTCCTCCGCGACCCCGTGACAGGTCATGCAGTTGCGCCCCAGGTAGTCGCGCTCATTGCGGATCGGCATGACCACGCGGAGCTCGTCCGTCTCGCGGTCCACGCTGACGAACGATTCGCCACCGGCGAGGACCTCGCGCTCGATTTCATCACGGGGGGCGCTTTCTTCCGTCCCCTCACCCCACTGCTCGATCACGCCGTCGCCGCGCACGGCACGGAGATCCCGCACATTGCCCATTTCCTGGATCTGTTCCATGAACTCGTGACGCTGGTCCATGGTGCCGGTGATCATCAGGGTCGTCAGTCCGGCCCAGGTCATCTCGTGCAGGCTGCCGGCAAAATGCCCGGCCTGCTCCTGTGCGGTGTCACGCTGCTCCAGCACCGCCCATCCGATCATGCCGGACCAGACGAAGACCAGGATCAGCCAGATGACGCCGAGCAGCCTCAGCCAGATGGGAAGATCGTACAGGCGACGCAGCATGCGGTACCCCGAGGTCATGGATTGCGGGCGCCCGGACTCACCGGCGCCTCCATCCGGGTTTTCGGCCGTTCGGCCCCAACCTTGAATGCCCGAAGGGAGCGCCGAACCCCCCGGCAGGCACCCCACAAACGAAAAGGCCCGCCAGCATAAAGGCCGGCGGGCCTGCAATCGAAGATGGAGGCTGGGCCCGGAATCGAACCGAGGTACGCGGATTTGCAGTCCGCTGCATCACCACTCTGCCACCCAGCCGGGGCAAGGCTTGTTCGACGGTCTTGGATGCCGCCGAAACAGAAAGCCCCGGCGGTGCCGGGGCTTCGGGAAATCGTTTGGAGCGGGAAACGAGATTCGAACTCGCGACCCCAACCTTGGCAAGGTTGTGCTCTACCAGCTGAGCTATTCCCGCCCGTCGACAAATGCGTATTCTACAGACAGCGCCGGCTTCGTCAACACCGGATCCGAAAAATTCGTTCAGGCGTCCCGGGCCGCGGCCAGCATGTACTGCACCATGGACACCAGCGTCAGCACCGCCGCCAGATACAGCAGCCATTCCCCGATCAGGAACAGCGACAGTCCCGCCACCGGCTCGGCCCACAGCAGCAGAAAGATGGCCACCATCTGGGCACTGGTCTTGAACTTGCCGATCCAGGAAACCGCCACCTTCGCGCTGGTCCCGACTTCGGCCATCCATTCCCGCAGTGCCGAGATCGCGATCTCGCGACCGATGATCACGATCGCGGCCAGCGCCAGCCCCACACCGGGGTTGTAGTCCACCACCAGCACCAGCGCGGCAGCGACGATCAGCTTGTCCGCCACCGGATCGAGAAAGGCGCCGAAGCGGCTGGTCACCGACCAGCGCCGGGCCAGATAACCGTCCAGCCAGTCGGTCACCGCAGCCAGCGCAAAGATGATGGCCGCCACGATCCCCGCCGCCGGCATCGGCAGCGCATAGAAGGCCCCGATCATCAGTGGGATCATCACGATACGCGACCAGGTCAGCCAGGTGGGGAGTCGTGGAAACATGTCGGATCAGGCCTCGTGGAACTGGTCGTAGATCGCCTGCGCCAGGCGACGATTGATGCCGGGCACCTTGGCCAGCTCGTCGACCCCCGCGCGGGAGACCCCGCGCAGCCCGCCAAAGTGCTTGAGCAACGCAGTGCGACGCTTAGGCCCCAGCCCGCGAATCGACTCGAGGGTGGACTCCTTGCGCGCCTTCGCCCGCCGCGCCCGATGACCGCTGATCGCGAAACGATGGGCCTCGTCACGGATCTGCTGAATCAGGTGCAGTGCACTCGAATGGGGCGGCAGTATAGAAGGCGCCTCCACCCCGCTCAACACCAGGGTTTCCATGCCGGGCCGGCGTTCTTCGCCCTTGGCCACCCCGACCACCCGGATGTGATCCAGCCCCAGATCGGCCAGCACGTTCAGGGCCTGGGTGACCTGCCCCTTGCCCCCGTCGATGAACAGGATGTCCGGTTCCCAGCCCTCGCCCTTTTTCAGGCGCGCGAAACGGCGACTGAGCGCCTGGTGCATCGCGGCATAGTCATCGCCCGGCTCGATCCCTTCAATGTTGAAGCGCCGGTAATCGGACTTGATCGGCCCTTCCGGCCCGAACACCACGCAGGACGCCACGGTGCCCTCGCCGCGGGTGTGCGAGATGTCGAAGCATTCCATGCGCCGCGGCGGCGCCTCCAGTTCGAGCTCTGCGGTGAGCGCATCCAGGCGCGCGGTCTGCCCGGCCTGACTGGCCAACCGGGTCTTCAGGGCCTGCTCGGCATTGCGCTGCGCCATGTCGACCCAGCGTGCGCGTTCGCCCCGCAGCGACCACGCCAGCCGCACGCGTGCCCCGCGGCGCTCGCCAAGCAGGGTTTCGAGGGCCTCGGCCCCCTCGGGTTCATGCGACAGCAGCACCTGCGGCGGGGGCTCGCGTTCGGCATAGTACTGCGCCAGCACGGCCGCCATGATCTCGTCGTGGCCGGCCGCCTCCGGCACGTCCGGGAACAGCTCGCTGTTGCCCAGGTTCTGGCCATTGCGTACGAAGAACACCTCCACCGCGAAACTCCCGCCCGACTGCGCCAGGGCGATCACGTCGGCATTGCCCTCGCCGCCGGCGACAAACTGCTGCTGCGAGATCTCGCGCAGCCGGCCGATCTGATCGCGCAGGCGCGCCGCCTTCTCGAACTCGAGTGCGGCCGAGGCGGACTCCATGCGTTCCATCAGATCACCGATCACCGCCTCGCTGTCACCCTCCAGGAAACGCACGCTGGCCTCGACGTCGCGGGCATACTCCTCCGGTGAAATATAGTCCACGCAGGGGGCGGTACAGCGACCGATCTGGTACTGCAGGCACGGCCGACTGCGATGCGCGAACACGCTGTCCTCGCACTGGCGCACCTGAAACAGCTTCTGCAGCAGTGCGAGACTTTCGCGCACCGCCCCGGCCGATGGATAGGGCCCGAAATAGCGCACGCCCTTTTTCTTCGCCCCGCGATGAAACCCCAGACGCGGATACTCGTGGCCGGAAACAAAGATATAGGGATAGCTCTTGTCATCGCGCAGCAGCACGTTGTAGCGCGGCCGGTGCTGCTTGATGAGATTGGCCTCCAGCAGCAGCGCCTCGGATTCGGTGTGCGTGACCGCGATGCGGATGTCCGCGATCTGCCGCACCATCGAACGGATGCGCGGACCGCGGTCATCCCCGCCGCGGAAATAGCTGGTGACGCGGCTGCGGAGGTTGCGGGCCTTGCCCACATAGAGCACCTTCCCGTCCACGTCCAGCATCTGGTACACGCCGGGCGAACGGGTCAGGTTCTCGAGGAAGGGTTCGGGGTCGAATCCGGTCTCTGGCGCGCTCATGGCGCTGTCAGGATACCTGTTCACGGATGCGGGCGAACAGCGTCCGGAACATCGCCGGGGTCAGGCGCCCGGTCTGGGTGTTGTAGCGCGAGCAGTGATAGGAGTCCACCAGCACGATGTCGTCATCCAGCCGGTGCTCCGCGGCGTGGGCAAACGGGTGCCGGGCAAGTGCCAGCCCGCGCGTGCGCAGCACCGCATCGTGGGCGACCTTGCCCAGCGCCAGGATCACGCGCGGACGAACCCCGGCGATCTCCGCCGCCAGGTAGCCGTTGCATTCGCGGATCTCGGCGGTGGTCGGACGGTTCTGCGGTGGCAGGCATTTCACCGCATTGGTGATGCGGCAGTCGAGCAGCATCAGGCCGTCATCGGCCCGTTCGCTCTCGGGCGCGCTGGCAAAACCGTATTCGTGCAGGGTGGCGTACAGCAGGATGCCGGCATAATCGCCGGTGAACGGCCGCCCCGTCGCGTTGGCGCCGTGCATTCCGGGGGCGAGGCCGACGATCAGCAGGCTTGCATCGGCCGGTCCGAACGACGGCACCGGAGCCGCATGGTAGCCGGGGTGCTCCGCACGCACCTCGTCGAGGAACTGTGCCAGGCGGGAACAGCGTCGACAGTCGGGGACGAACCCCCCGGGCGGTTCCGGGGATGGCGCCCCCTCCGCCGGGTTACTCACCCCGCTCCCACTCGCTGTAGGGGTGGCGCGCCAGTTCGGTGTTGTAATAGCGCGGATCGTGCGAGACCTCGTCGCCGAGCCAATCCGGACGCGGAAATTCGGCGTCCGCATCGTCGAGTTCCAGCTCGGCGACGATCAGCCCCGCATTCGCGCCGTGGAATTCGTCCACCTCGAACACCCAGCCGTGGTGATCGACCCAGTGGCGGGTCTTCTCCACCTGCGCTCCGGCAAGGGTATCCAGCATTGTGTGTGCTTCGGCTTCCGGAACCGGGTACTGGTATTCGTCGCGCTCCACACCCAGGGTCGCGCTCTTGATGTTGAGGTTGGCGGCCCCCGACTCCACCCGAACGCGGATGGACGCCCGGTCGTTGCCGCACAGGTAGCCCTGGCGCATGTAACAGGAACGGTGCGCCTGCTCGCGCCAGCCGTCCCCTGCCAGCAGGAACTTGCGTTCGATTTCGCGTCCCATGTCGGTGTTTCCCCTACATGCGGATCAGGGCCGAGCCCCAGGTGAAGCCGCCGCCGAAGGCCTCGGTCAGGATCAGGTCCCCGCGCTTGATGCGTCCGTCGCGTACCGCCGTGTCCAGCGCCAGTGGCACCGAGGCCGCCGAGGTGTTTCCGTGTCGATCCACGGTGACCACCACGTCATCCATGGACATGTTCAGCTTCTTCGCGGTGGCCTGGATGATGCGGATGTTGGCCTGATGCGGGACCAGCCAGTCCAGTTCCGACTTGTCGATCCCGTTGTGCTCCAGGGTTTCGTCGACGATCTGGTCCAGGGTATTGACCGCCACGCGGAACACCGCCCGGCCTTCCATGCGGATAAAGTCCAGATCGGGGTTGTCACCCGGCTGCGAAATCCCCCCCGGGACTTCCAGCAGGGAGCGGTGCTGGCCGTCGGCATGCAGGTGGGTGGAGATGATGCCGGGATCCGTGGACCGCGAGAGCACCACCGCGCCGGCACCATCGCCCCACAGGATGCAGTTCGAGCGGTCGGTGTAATCGGTGATGCGCGACAGCGTCTCGGCCCCCACCACCAGTACGTGCCGCGGCCCGCCGTTGCGCATGAAACGGTCGGCGGTCGCCAGGGCGTACACGAAGCCGCTGCACACCGCCTGGATGTCGAACGCCGGGCAGCCGCCGACCCCCAGCTTGGCCTGCAGGATACAGGCGGTGCTGGGGAAGATCTGGTCGGGCGTCGTGGTCGCCACCAGGATCAGGTCCAGGTCGGAGGCCTTCAGGCCGGCGGCATCCAGAGCACGCTGCGACGCCTGCAGCGCCAGATCCGAGGTCAGCTCCTCTTCCGCGGCGATGTGCCGCTCGCGGATGCCCGTGCGCTCGCGGATCCAGGCGTCGGAGGTCTCGACCATGGATTCCAGTTCCTCGTTGGTGAGGATGCGCTCGGGGAGGTAGCTCCCGGTTCCGGCAATACGGGCGTGGTTCACTCCGGCGTCTCCTGCCGCAGCAGCCGCTCCAGCTGCTTGTCGATGCGGGTCGCGATATTGGCCTCGGCCTCGATCCGCGCAATGCGGATGGCATTGGCGAAGGCCAGCGAATCCGCGCTCCCATGACTCTTGATGACGATGCCCTGCAGCCCCAGCAGCGAGGCGCCGTTATAGCGCCGGTGATCGAACCGCTGGCGCAGTCGGCGCAGCACCGGCAGTGCCATCAACCCGGCCAGACGCGAGTACAGCGAGCTGCGGAACTCGGCCTTCATGTTGCTGGTGATCATTTTCGCCACGCCTTCGCTGGTCTTAAGCGCGACGTTGCCGACGAAGCCGTCGCAGACCACCACGTCGACGTCACCGCAGTAGACATCATTGCCCTCGACAAAACCGACGTAGTTCAGTGAGGATTCCTCGAGCATGCGCCCGGCTTCGCGCACGCGGTCGTTGCCCTTGATCGCCTCCGAGCCGATGTTCAGCAGACCGACCCGCGGGCTGTCCAGGCCGTCCACGGCCTTCGCCAGCACCGAGCCCATCACCGCGAACTGATACAGGTGCTCGGCCTCGACATCGACGTTGGCGCCCAGATCCAGCATGTGGGTATGGGCGTTCATCGACGGCAGGGCGGTGGCGATCGCCGGCCGGTCAATCCCGGGCAGGGTCTTGAGCACGTAACGCGCGGTGGCCATCAGTCCACCGGTGTTGCCGGCGCTCACGCAGGCCTGGGCCTCGCCCTTGCGCACCTGGTCGATGGCGACCCGCATGGAAGAATCACGCTTCGTCCGCAGGGCGACGGCCGGCAGTTCTTCCATGCCGACCACCTGGGACGCATGGACGATCTCCACCCGATCGCGCTCGGACGCGTTCCAGTCCTCCAGTTCCGGCTCGATGACCTCCCGGTCACCGACCAGCTGAAGCCGGAAATCGCCCTGCCCCTTGAGGGCCCGTCGCGCTGCCGGAAGCACCACGGACACGCCGTGATCGCCGCCCATCACGTCCAGGGCGATGGTGTAGCTGCTGCTCATGCCGAGTACCGTTGTGGCTGCCGGAACCGGGGCTCCCCGGAAACAACGGGGCCACGAGGCCCGTCACCCCGTGGCCCCCGCATGTCCTGCAATTCAGTCTTCGTCGTCGTCGACTTCGACCGGCTGCTGCACGACCTGACGGCCGCGATAGAAACCATCCGGCGTCACGTGATGCCGGCGATGGATCTCGCCCGTGGTCGGATCGGTGGACAGGGTCGCGCCCTTGAGCCCGTCGTGGGAACGGCGCATGTCGCGCTTGGAACGGGTCTTGCGGCGTTGCTGAACGGCCATGATGAATCTCCAGATTGAAGCCAGTTGGTACGGATAGCCCGTGAAACGGGCGGCAGTATAGCGTTTCACCGCGGCGAATGCCCGCCCCGGTCCCCGCGGTCGGGTCAGGAATCGTCCCCGCGGCCGGCAAGGTCGTCCTTCAGCCCGGCCAGCACCGCAAACGGATTCTCGCGTCCCTCACCCTCGGCGAATTCGTCCGTCCGACCGGTGTTGCAGTCCTCGTGGCGCGGCACCAGCGGCCAGGCCAGCAGGACCTCCTCCTCCACCCAGTCGCGCGGGCGCAGCAGGCCCTCGGCATCCAGCTCGATGAAGTCGTCACCGGCGTCGAGGCCCTCGATGGAGCCCTCCAGCGGCACCAGCACCGCGTCCGGCGTCAGGCGAAAACGCCAGGCCATCGGCTGCAGACAGCGCTGACACTCGTGCCACAGCTCGCCCTCGATGGTCCCGGAGAGCCGCAGCTCGCCCAGCGCCCCCCGCCGGATCTCGAAGCGCGCCGCCACATGCAGCGGATGGCCCTCCAGCGACTCGGCACGCAGACGCGGCAGATCGCCGGCCACGAGCGCGTCCATGACGAACTCGCGCTGCTGGACGCGGGGCTGCTGCGGATCAAGTGAGGCGGGGACGCGGCTCATGCAAACGGGACCGTGTACAAGGGCGCGGATTATGCGCGCGCGCGAACAGGGCGTCAAACCGAAACAGAAACTTGCGAGCACCCCCCGGGCGTGTCGATACTGCGGTTTCCAGGGTCGCCCGGAGAGCGATGTTGATCCGCAAACTCCTGATCGCCAACCGCGGCGAGATCGCCGTCCGGATCATCCGCGCCTGCCGCGAGCTGGGCGTCACGCCGGTGGCCGTACATACGGACGCCGACCGCCACGCCCTGCATGTCCATCGCGCGGCGGAAGCGGTCGACCTCGGCCCCGACACCGAGTCCGGTTACCTCGACACCGCCCGCCTGGTGGAAGCCGCCCGGGCGCGGGGCTGCGACGCCGTGCATCCGGGCTACGGCTTCCTGTCGGAAAACGCCGATTTTGCCGAGGCCGTCACGCAGGCCGGCCTGATCTGGGTAGGTCCGCCGGCCGAGGTCATCCGGCGCATGGGCGACAAGGTCGCCGCGCGGGCAACCATGCAGGCGGCCGGTGTCCCGGTCACGCCCGGATCCGACGGCAACCTCGCCGATGCCGAGGAAGCCCGCGCGGTGGCCGACCGCATCGGCTACCCGGTGATGCTCAAGGCGACCAGCGGGGGCGGCGGACGCGGGATTCGCCTGTGCGAGGACGCCGCCGCGGTGGAGCGGCAGTTCGAACGCGTACGCTCGGAGGCCACGCGGGCCTTCGGCCGCACCGAGATCTTCCTCGAGAAGGCGGTGCTCAATCCACGCCACATCGAAGTCCAGATCCTCGCCGATGCCTCCGGCCGCGCCGTCCACCTGTACGAGCGCGACTGTTCCATCCAGCGGCGTCACCAGAAACTCCTGGAGATCGCCCCGTCGCCGGCCCTGACGAGCGACCAGCGGGAACACCTCGGCGCCCTGGCGGTGCGCGCCGCCGAGGCGGCGGGCTACCGCAACGCGGGGACGGTCGAGTTCCTCCTGGACCATGAAGGGTCCTTTCATTTCATGGAGATGAATACGCGTCTTCAGGTGGAACATCCGGTCACCGAAATGATCACCGGCATCGATCTGGTTCAGGCGCAGCTGCGCGTGGTGGCCGGTGAACCGCCGGGATTCACCCAGGCCGATATCCACCCGCGCGGGATGGCGATCGAATTCCGCATCAATGCCGAAGACCCGGCGAACGACTTCCGCCCCGACACGGGCCGGATCACGCGTTTCGTGCCGCCCGGGGGCCCGGGGGTGCGCACCGACAGCGCGCTGTACGACGGTTACGTGATCCCGCCGAATTTCGACTCGATGTGCGCCAAGCTGATCGTTCACGCCGATACCTGGCCCGCCCTGCTGGCCCGTTGCCAGCGTGCGCTGAACGACCTCGAACTGCGCGGCGTACACAGCACCGTGCCTTACCACCTGGCCATTCTGGACGATCCGGATTTCCGCAGCGGCCACTTCGACACCGGATTCATCGAAGCCCGACCCGGGCTGGCACACCTCCGGCCGCGGCCCGATCCGCGCCGCCGGGCGGCACTGGTGGCGGCCGCGATCGCCGCCCATCACGGCCTGCAGACATGGGCATGATGAGCCGACCATCCCTTTCCCTTCTGCCAATGGACCGCCCATGGACCGCGTTCGCCTGACCGACGTGACCCTGCGCGACGGGCACCAGTGCCTGATCGCGACCCGCCTGAGGACCGAGGACATGCTGCCGGCCTGTGCGCAGCTGGATGCCATCGGCTTCCACTCACTGGAGGTCTGGGGCGGCGCCACCTTCGACGCCTGCCTGCGCTACCTGGGCGAGGACCCGTGGGAACGGCTGCATCGCCTGAAGGCCGCCCTGCCCCGCACCCCGCTGCAGATGCTGCTGCGTGGCCAGAATCTGCTGGGCTATCGCCATTATGCCGACGACGTGGTGCGCGCCTTCGTGGAGCGCGCGGTGGCAGGCGGGATCGACATCATCCGCATCTTCGACGCGATGAACGATGCGCGAAACCTGCGGGTGGCGATCGAGGCGACCCGCGAGGCCGGGGCCCACGCCCAGGGCACGCTCTGCTACACCACCGGGCCAGTGCATGACAGCGGCCAGTTCGTGGCGCTGGCGCGCGAACTCACGGCCATGGGGGCGCAGAGCATCGCGATCAAGGACATGGCCGGACTGCTGACACCTTCGGCCACGCGCGAACTGGTCACCGAACTGGTCGACGCCCTGGACGTACCCGTGCATCTGCATGCCCACGCAACCTCGGGCCTGTCCGAGCTGTGCCACTGGGAGGCGATCCGTGCCGGCTGCCGGCACATCGAAACCGCGCTGACGCCATTCGCCGGCGGTACCAGCCACCCGCCGACCGAGAGCATGGTGGCCGCACTGGCCGGCACGGAACACGACACCGGCCTTGACCTGGAAGCGCTGCAGACCGTCGCCCGCCATTTCCACGACGTGCGGCCGAAGTACCACCGCTTCGAGAGTCGCTTCACCGGGGTGGACACCCGGGTTCAGGTCAACCAGGTGCCCGGTGGCATGGTCTCGAATCTCGCCAGCCAGCTGCGCGAACAGGGTGCCCTGGATCATTTCGACGCGGTGCTGGAGGAAGTGCCGCGGGTCCGCGAGGATCTCGGATACCCGCCGCTGGTCACCCCGACTTCTCAGATCGTGGGCACCCAGGCGGTGATGAACGTGCTCGGCGGAGAGCGCTACGCCCATGTCAGCAACGAAGTGAAGCGCTATCTCGGCGGGCACTATGGCCGGGCCCCGGGACCGGTGAATGCCGAAGTGCGGCGCCGGGCGATCGGCGACGAGCCGGTGCTGGAAGAACGGCCCGCCGATCACCTGGAACCCGAGATGGAGCGTCTCACCGCCGAGGCCGGGGATCTGGCCGAATCGCCGGAGGACGTCCTCACCTGCGCGCTGTTCCCCGAGATCGGCCGACGCTTCCTCGAGGACCGGCGTGCCGGGACCCTCGCCCCGGAACCCCTGGACCTGCCCGGCGATGACCGCCCCGGCTGCCCCGCGCCGCGGCGTTTCATCCTGCAGCTCGACGGCGAAGACCACGAGATCGAGATCCGCGGCAGCGGACCCCGCGCCGATGGCCACCGGACCCTGTTCCTCAGCGTGGACGGCCTGCCCGAAGAGGTTGGCGTGCACACCCTGGATACCCAGGTCACCGGCCCCTCCGGGACGTCCGCAGCGGAGTCGGCGGCGCCATCCGCCGGCGGCGCCGCGGGGCCGGCGGCCGGCCCCGGGGATGTCACTACTACCCTGCCCGGTACCGTGGTGGACATCCTGGTGGCCCCGGGCGACCCGGTGGAGGCCGGGCAGGCGGTGGTGGTGGTCGAGGCCATGAAGATGGAATCCGAACTCGTCGCCCCCGCCGCAGGCACCGTGACCGCAGTCCATGTGGAGCGCGGCGCCGCGGTGACCGCCGGGTGCGTGCTGGTGACGGTCGAAACCGCCGTCGCCACGGGAGACTGAGCCATGCCATCACCGGAACGCAGCGTCATCCTTGCCTCGACCTCGCCCTATCGCGCACAGCTGCTGCAGCGTCTGGCGCTGCCGTTCGGCACCGATGCCCCCACCGTGGACGAACAGCCGTACCCCGGCGAAGCACCGGCGGATCTGGTCCGCCGCCTGGCCGAAGCCAAGGCACGCGCGGTCAGCGGGCGCCACGGCGACGCCCTGATCATCGGTTCCGACCAGAACGCCGCCCATGCCGGGCGCATCCTGGGCAAACCCGGAGACGAAACAAGCGCCCGCGAGCAACTGGCAATGCTTTCGGGGGGCACGGTCACCTTCCACACCGGGCTTTGTCTGCTGGACACCGCAACCGGCGAGGCACAAGTGGAAGAGATCCCCTGCCGGGTGACCTTCCGCGATCTGGACGCCGCCGAGATCGCCGCGTACGTACGCCAGGACCAGCCGCTGGACTGCGCCGGCAGTTTCCGTTCGGAGGGTCTTGGCATCAGCCTGTTCGAACGCATTGACACCGAGGACCCCACCGCACTGGTCGGCCTGCCCCTGATCCGGCTGGCCGCCCTGCTGCGCGCGGCGGGCGTGAGCGTTCCCCCGCGTACCTGAATCCGGGACATTGGTCCGGCAGCGGTTTGCGGGTATGATTCGCGCGACTGACTGCAGCCATTGCCCGGTGATCCCCTGATGAATTCGTCGCAGGAGCTGCTCGACCATCTGAGCCGCAACAGCGCGCCCTACGAGGATCCGCTCCTGCGAGTGGAATGGGAGGCGTTGTCCCTGGACGATTTCTGGATCCCGGAGCCGGCCATCTCGCTGTACGGCACGCCGGAATACGACCGCCTGTCCGATGCGCTCAAACGGCGCCTGTCGCAATACGAATTCATCTACTTCATCAGCGGGGCCCTGTGGCTGGAGGGGCTGTTCATGGAGCGCATCGCGCGCATCTCGATGCACTCCGCCGACCGCCTCGACCGGCTCAATTACCGTCTGCACGAACTGCGCGAAGAAGCCGGTCACAGCCTGATGTTCATCGAGTTCATGCGGCGCAGCGGCCTGGAACTGCCGCTCCGGCGGTTCCCCAAGCCGCGCATGGCCACGCTGGTCGGACGCTTCGCCCCGTTCGAATCGGCGGTGTTCTGGATTGCGGTGATGATCGGCGAAGAGGTCCCCGACCGCATGAACCGGCTGATCCGCCGCCACCGCGAGACCATCAGCCCCACGGTGCACGACGTGGTCACCACGCACATGATCGACGAGGCGCGGCACATGGCCCACGCCCGGGATACGCTGGAACAGCACATGGAAACCCTGCCGAACTGGCAGAAGATGCTGTACCGGCCGCTGATGCGCCGGGTGTTCCGCCAGTTCGTGCACGCGTTCTATTACCCCACGCAGGACATCTATCAGCTGGCCGGGCTGCCCGAGGGCCCCGACTACTGCCGTGTCGCCCGCAACAACCCGCAGCGCGCCGCGTTCATCGACGACTGCGTGGATCCCGCCCTGCAGCTCCTGCGCGAACAGGGCCTGGTGCTGCACTGGCGCTGACCCGAACCGGCCGCTGATCCGGATCACGGATCCCGAGCGGCACGATGCGCTACCCTTCGGCCCATGCGCCCGACCCGCCGCCTCCGCCCCGCACTCTCCACGCGCCACCAGATCGAACTGGGCGTGTTCGTCGTGGTGCTGGTCGCCATAGCACTGCGGGTATGGCTGCAGCCCGCGCCGGTCACCGAGCAGATCCAGTTCCGCGAGGAACTGCGGGTGGCCTTCGTGGAACATGCCCTGGGCCGCTCCGACCTGGCGGACTACGGGGGGCGCGAACAACTGGAACTGGAGCTCCTCGACCGCCTCGCCGAGCGTCTGGGCGTTTCCCTGGAGGTCCGGCGCGTGGAACGCCCCGCGGATGTCCACGCCCTGCTCCGGGCCGGTCATGTCGATCTTGGAGCCGGTCTTCTGGTACCGCCGGGCAACGATGCCGGACTGCGACGGGGCCCCGAGATTCTCGAGGTTCAGCGTATCCTGGCCTACTGGCAGGGGTCCGAGAACGGCGGCCCCCTGCTGTCGCCCATGGACATCCCCGCAGGCAGCCGGATCGGCGTCCCCGCCGGGGCATCGCTGCCGCCCATGCTGCATCGCCCGCACCGGGAGAATGGCCAGGATGATGTCGCCACCACGGCCCCGCATGAAGTCCTGCCCCTGCCCGGGCCGGAGCGGATGCGCGACGCCCTGGAGCGCGGCGAGATCGACTTTGCCCTGATGACATCGCTGGAATACCGGCGCCTGCAGCGGCTGCATCCCGAACTGCGCGCCGGCTACGAACTGGCCGGCACCACCCCGCTGGTCTGGCTGTTTCCCGACCGTGGCGACACCAGCCTGGAACGTGAAGCCGGACGCTTCCTGCAGTCCCTGCGGGACACCGGTGAACTGGAACGGCTACTGGATCGTTACCTCGGCCACCTGGAGACCCACGACCTGGTGGACACCCTGACCTTCGAGCGACGCGTCCATGACCGTCTGGAACGTTTTCGCGATCTGTTCGAGGCCGCCGGCGAGAAATACAACCTCGACTGGCGCTTCATTGCCGCCGTGGCCTATCAGGAATCGCACTGGAACCCCGACGCGGTCTCGCCCACCGGGGTGCGGGGCCTGATGATGCTCACCCGGGCCACCGCGCAGGATCTGGGGATCCCCGACCGCACCGATCCACAGGCCTCGGTGGACGGGGGCACGCGCTACCTGCTGCAGATGCGCGAACGCCTGCCGGAAAGCATCCCCGAACCGGACCGGACCTGGATGACCCTGGCCGCCTACAACGTGGGCCTGGGGCATGTGAACGACGCACGTGCGCTGGCCGCCAACAACGGCGACGACCCGGACCGCTGGGTCGACGTGAAGGAATGGCTGCCGCGACTGGCCGAATCCCGCTGGTACGAACAGACCCGGCACGGCTACGCCCGCGGCTGGGAGCCGGTCAGCTACACCCGCAATATCCGCAGTTACTACGACAAGCTGATGCAGCGCTTTCCCGAACCCGGTGATCGCGTGCAGCCCTCCGCCAACGGCTATCGCGACACCCCGCTGGCACTGTAGCCGGGTTATTCGGCACGCCCTCCCGGCGATCCGGCACAGTAGCGTGCCAGCAGGGACACGTCGGCGTCACCGCGCCCGTCCGCGCAGGCGGCATCCACGGCAGCGCCGATCCGCCGGACTCCGTCCAGTTCCAGACCCGTGCGCCGGGCCAGCTCGGCCACGATCCCGGCGTCCTTCTGGTAGAGTCCCAGCTGGAAGCCGGGCTCGAAGTCGCCGTCCAGCAGCCGCTGGCCGTGCACCTCGAGGATCCGCGATCCGGCAAAACCGCCCAGCAGCGCCTCGCGAATGCGTGCGGGATCCACGCCCTGCCCCTCGGCCAGCGCAAAGGCCTCGCCGATCGCCGCCAGGGTTTCGCCGACCACCAGCTGGTTGCAGGCCTTGGCGATCTGCCCGGCACCGCTGTCACCGACATGGGTGAGCGTGGAGCCCACGGCCTCCAGCAGGGGCCGGATCTGCTCGACCGCGTCCGCGGGCCCGCCGATCATCAGGCTCAGGGTACCGGCGCGGGCACCGGGCTCGCCCCCCGAAACCGGGGCGTCGATGAACACCATGTCACGCTCCGCCGCGGCGCGTGCGAGCTCGCGGGAACGTACCGGCTCGATGGTACTGTGGTCGATGATGATCAGGCCCGGACGACCGTGTTCGAGCACCCCGCCGGGCCCCTCCATCAGGGCCGCGACGTCGGGCGTGTCCGAAACGTTGAGCACCAGGACGCAGACCTGCGCGAGCAGCCCGGCCAGATCCCCGTGCACCCGGGCACCCTCCGGTTCGAGGGCCCGCGCCTGTTCCGGACGTCGGGCCCAGACATGCACCTCGGCCCCCGCAGCAAGCAGGTTGCGGGTCATGGGCCCGCCCATGATGCCCAGGCCCACGCAGCCGACCGGCTGCAACGCGGCGGGGATCGTCGCTGACGACATGGAAAACTCCTCGGACTGGAAATCCGGCCAACGTAGCAGAAAAGGAGCCCGCATTGATTCGCAACCTCAGTCCGCACGCCACCGGTGCCCTGTGCGCGTTCATCGGAGTCATGGCGATCAGCTTCGACGGCCTGCTGGTGCGCCTCGCCGATGCCAGCGCGCCGGACATCCTGTTCTGGCGCGGCCTGTTCATGGCGATCACCCTCACCGTCGTGCTGCGGCTGATGAACGGGCGCTGGAGCTGGGCCTGCATGCGGCGCGGCGGCATGGACGCGTGGTGGACCGCGACCGGATTCGCTGCCACCAACTATCTGTTCGTCCTCGCGGTTTTGCATACTACCGTCGCGAATGCCGTGGTCATCCTCGCCGCCTCGCCGCTGTTCGCGGCCCTGTTTTCGGGCCTGATCCTGCACGAATGGATCCCGCTGCGGACCTGGGTCGCGATCCTGCTCAGCCTGGCCGGCATCGTCGGCGTGTTCGCCGGCTCGCTGGAAACCGGCGGCTGGCTGGGGGACCTGTTCGCGCTGGGCGCGGCCATGGTGGTCGGCCTCAAGCTGACCCTGCTGCGCCGTTCGCCGCAGATCGACCGGCTCGCGGTGATCGCCACCGGCGGCCTTCTGGGCGCGGCGATTGCGCTCTTCTTTGCCGCGCCGCTGGCGGTGTCGGCCACCAGCCTGGCCACGCTGCTGCTGATGGGCGCGGTCCAGCTGCCACTGGCGCTGGTGATGATCGCCCTGGCCACCCGCCACCTCCCGGCCGGGGAAGTCGCCCTGTTCCTGGTCCTGGAAGCGGTATTCGGTACCCTGTGGGTCTGGCTGTTCCTGGCCGAGGCGCCGCCGCTGATGACGCTCGTCGCGGGGACGGCCGTTCTGGTGACCCTGGCCCTGCACGCGCTGGCCAGCTGGCGCGACGAGGCACGCTGAAAGCCGGTTATACTCGGCGACAGGGAACAGTACGGGGAGCCCCATGCCGGGAAGGCACGATCCACCCGCGAAGAACCACGGACATCCGGCATGGATGTTCGCGGTACTGGCCTGGATACTGATGGGCTTCCTGCTGCTGTCGCTCGCCGGCGGCACCGCCCAGGCCCAGACCCCGGGTGGCAACCCCGACGACGCCGACGGGGCCGCCCCCACCATCACCCTGCATTTCTTCTGGACCCGCGAGTGTCCGCGCTGCCTCGACGCACTGCCCGTGGTCCATCAGCTGGCGCAGGACTACCCCTGGCTGGACGTGCGCAGCTACGACCTGACCGCACACCCGCAACTGGGCTCGATCTACCGCCAGATGGCCGCCGAACGCGACGAGCAGGCCCGGGCGGTACCCGGTTTCCTGTTCTGCGGCGCGATGCTGGAGGGGTTCGACACGCGCGGCCGTCAGGAGGCCCGGCTGCGCGAACTGCTGGAGACCTGTCACCGGCGGGTTCAGGCCGGCGAACCGCCCGAGCTGGAACGCGCGCTGTGGACCGAGGCCGAGCCGCTGCGCCTGCCCCTGTTCGGCGAGCTGCACCCCGACCGGCTGTCCCTGCCGGCGCTGACGCTGATTCTCGCGGGCTTCGACGCGTTCAATCCCTGTGCCTTCTTCGTCCTGCTGTTCCTGCTGAGCGTGGTGGTGCACAGCCGCAGTCGGGGCCGCATCCTGCTGATCGGAGGGGTCTTCGTGGCCATCTCCGGGGTCATCTACTTCACCTTCATGACCGCCTGGCTGAACGCCTTCCTGGTACTCGGCGAGATGCCTCTGATCACGCGCATCGCCGGGGCCGTGGCGCTGGCGATGGCGTTGATCAATATCAAGGACTACTTCCTGTTCAAGCGCGGAGTATCGCTGAGCATCCCGGACTCGGCCCGGCCCGGACTGTTCCGCCGCATGCGCGAGCTGACCCAGGCCGACAGCCTGCCCTGGGTGCTGGGCGCCACCGTGGTGCTGGCGGTGGTGGTCAACCTCTACGAGATCCTGTGCACCCTGGGCTTCCCGATGATCTACACCCGCATCCTGACCACCCACGACCCCGGGGCCGTGGGCTATTACGGCTATCTGCTCGCGTACAACCTGATCTACGTACTGCCGATGCTGGCGATCGTCGCGCTGTTCGCCTTCACCCTGGGCAACCGCAAGCTGCAGGAACACGAGGGGCGTCTGCTCAAACTGCTGTCCGGGATGATGATGCTGGCGCTGGGCCTGCTACTGCTGCTGCGCCCGGACCTGCTCTCCAGCCCGGCGTTCGCGATCGGGGCGATCGGCGTGGCCATCCTGCTGACACTGATCATCCGTCGGCTCACCCGAACGCGCGCCTCGGGCTGAGGCGGTCCCTGTCACACCCGGGCCGTCGGCTCGAACGGGACGACCAGGGCCTGTTCCTCCTCCTGGATCCGCTCGCGTTCCTCCTCGGCCGCATCCTGCAACCCGAAGAACCACACCACGAACAGCAGCGTGAACACCACGAAGAACGCCATGCCCGCCCACGAGAGCACGTGCAGCACCGGTCCCGGGCGGTCCTTCTCCGCCACCTCGGGGCGCTGGATGGCGCGATAGTTGAGCCAGGCGAACACCGGCGAGGTCAGGAACGACACCACCATCGCGAACTGCAGCATCGCCAGCAGATCGGTCAGCAGGAACTGAATGATCACGATGCAGGCCACTACCGTGAACAGCAGCCATGCGACCAGCGCGCGCCGCAACCCCGCCTCCGGGCGGTCGAACAGCAGCAGGGTGCTCATCGCCAGCGAGCGCGGCCAGCCGTCCATGCAGGTCAGGGTGGTACTGAACATCGCGGAAAACGCCGCCAGCACGATCAGCCAGTGCGCCCAGTCACCGATGGTCGAGGTGTACATCTCGATGAAGCGAGCGGAGAACTCGCCGGCCGTCATGTCGGCCAGCTCGATCCCCGCGCCCGCGCGATACATCACCAGCGCACCCAGGGCGAGGAAGAACACCGCCAGCACCACGGTCACGATGTAGCCGATGTGGAAATCGGTGGTCGACTCGCCCACCGTGGCACGGTGCCCGGTCTCGATCTCGCGCGAGGTCCGCCACAGCGACGGCCACGCCGCGATGTCAATGGGCGCCGGCATCCAGCCCATGAACATGATGATGAAGCCGATGGAGGCAAGGTCCCACGGGTCGCGCCCGACGAACCCCTCGGGGATCTCCGCGCTCTGCCAGATCGCCACGATCACCGCGGTCAGGGTGGACACCGCCAGCAGGAACACCACCACCTTGGCGATCTTGTCCAGCAGCTGATAATGCCCGGCGATGATGATGGCGGCACACAGCAACAGGATGCCGATGGCGATCCCGGTCACGTAATCGGCGGCATCCACGAACGGGAACGCCAGAAACAGACTGGCGGAGATGAACGCGACCCCCGCGGTATTGAGGAAGGCATTGACCAGATTCAGGCCAAAGAAGGCCGCGAGGAAGCCCTTCCCCATGCGCCGGTAGCCATGCAGGATCGTGTCACCCGTGGCCGCGCGGTACTTCACCGCGTACAGGAAGAACGGGTACTTGAACAGGTTGGCCAGCAGCAACAATCCCAGCAGGGACCAGCCGTAAAGTGCACCGGCCTGGGTCGAGGACACCAGATGGGAACCGCCGATCGCGGCGCCGGCCATCAGGATGCCCGGCCCGATCGCCTTGCCCAGATCCGTCCGGGGCTGCCAGAACAACTGCATGGATCACCTCGCGTTGGCCGGAACAGTCAGCCGCACCCGGGGCAGCACGGACTCGATCAGCGCTGCAGCTTCGCAGGGGGCCACCTGCCCTTGTGGGAGCGCGCTTGCGCGCGAACGCGGCGAAGGGTAGCGCATTGCCCGGGCGACGACCATGGGCACCGGAAATCCCCGCGCGGTCCTGCCCCCTTCGCGGCACCCGGCGGGAACACCTTACACTGTGCGCGATCCCGGCTACTCGTTTCGCGAAAAGGACCCCCAGTGACCGCCATCCGCATCCAGGACCTGCGCAAGTGGTACGACGGCACGCCGGTGGTGGACGGCGTGAACCTGGAGATCCCGGAAGGCGAGTTCTTCGGCCTGCTGGGCCCCAACGGCGCGGGCAAGACCACCACCCTGCGAATGTTACTGGGTCTCAGCCCCGTCGATGCCGGTCACATCGAGGTGCTCGGCGAGACGATGCCCGAAGGCGAGCGCCGGATCCGTCACCGCCTCGGGGTGGTCCCTCAGTTCGATACCCTCGACCCGGATTTCACGGTGAGCGAGAACATGTTCACCTACGCGTCCTACTTCGGCCTGTCCGGCCCGGCGCTGCAGGCGCGGGTCGATGCCCTGCTGGAGCGGGTCAACCTGAGCGACAAGCGCGACGCGCGCATCCAGTCGCTGTCCGGGGGCATGAAACGGCGCCTGACGCTCGCCCGCGCGCTGATCAACGACCCGGCCGCGGTGATCCTCGACGAACCCACGACCGGACTCGATCCCCAGGCCCGTCACCACCTCTGGCGACAGCTGCGCGAGCTGCGTGCCTCGGGCGTCACCCTGGTGCTGACCACGCACTACATGGAGGAGGCCGAAGAGCTGTGCGACCGCATCGCGATCATCGACCATGGCCGCATCATCGCCTGTGACACGCCCGCCGGGCTGATCCGCGAGCACGTCGAACCCTGGGTGGCCACGGTCGCCGGCCACGGCGCCGCCGCGTCCATCGAAAACGAACTGGGGCCGCGCGACCGCGCCCACCAGGTCGCCGACACCTGGCTGATCTACACCCCCGACCCGGAAGGCCTGCGCGGCCGGCTGGAGGCGCGCGGGGAACGCATGGGCCTGCGCGAGGCCAATCTCGAGGACGTCTTCCTCAAGCTCACCGGCCACGACCTGCGGGACTGAATACCCATGCGCCAGCGCACCCATCCTCTGCTGCCGCGTCCCGGCATGCGCCTGTTCGCCGTATGGCGCCGCAACCTGCGGGTGTGGCGCAAGCTGCTGCTGCCCGCGGTGGTCGGCAACTTCGGCGAACCGATCCTCTACCTGCTGGCGTTCGGGGTCGGCTTCGGCGCCATGGTGGGCGAGGTCGACGGCATGCGCTACATGGTGTTCATCGCCTCCGGCATCGTCGCCTCCAGCGCGATGATGACCGCCAGCTTCGAGGGCATGTACTCGGCCTATACGCGCATGGCGGAACAGAACACCTGGCTCGGCATGCTCGCGACCCCGCTCACGCTGGACGACATCGTGTTCGGCGAGGCGGTGTGGGCGGCCACCAAGGGCCTGATCTCCGCGATCACCGTACTGATCGTGGCCAGCCTGCTGGGGCTGGTGGCCGATGCGCGCGCCCTGCTCGCGCTGCCGGTGATCTTCCTCGCTGCCTTCACCTTCGGCGCGCTGGCGCTGGTCGTCACCTCGCTGGCGCGCAGCTACGATTTCTTCCTCTACTACTTCACCCTGGCGGTCACCCCCATGCTGCTGCTGTCCGGGGTTTTCTTCCCCCTGGAACAGCTCCCCGGCTGGGTGCAGACCCTGGCCTGGATGCTGCCGCTGGCCCACGTAATCGAACTGGTGCGGCCATTGATGACCGGCGACTGGCCGGTCCGGTGGCTGCCCCATCTCGCGGTCATCATTGGCTACGGCGTCCTGGCCATCAGCGTGGCCAGCTACCGCATCCGCCGCCGGCTGTTGCAATAGAGCGGGAATGCTCCAATGATTCGCGTTGTCCTCTAAAACGAACCCTTTCCATCACCTTCAGGTACGAATCGATGAAGAACTGGCTGTTTGCAATCCTTCTGGCCCTGCCGGCCGCCGCGCTGGCGCAGAACGTGGAAATCCGTGACATCGAGGAAGGCGACGGCGACGAGGTCGTGCGCCATGACACCGTGACCGTACATTACACCGGCTGGGTGTACGAGGATGGCGAGGACCAGGGCGAACCCTTCGATTCCAGTCGTGACCGCGGCCAGCCGTTCACCCTGACCCTGGGTGCCGGCGAGGTCATTCCGGGCTGGGAGAAGGGCCTGGAGGGCATGCGCGAGGGTGGGAAGCGCGAGATCATCATCCCGCCGGAACTGGGCTACGGGTCACGCGGCGCCGGTGACGTGATCCCGCCGAACGCCACTCTGCGCTTCGAAGTGGAGATCCTGGAAGTGGAGCGGGCGCCCTTCGGCGGCCTGAACAATAACGAGCTGGCCGGGATGCTGGAACGCGACGACGTGACCGTGGTCGACATCCGCCGCCCCGACGAATGGGCCGAGACCGGGGTGGTCGAAGGCAGCCTGCGCATGACCGCCTTCGACGAACGCGGCCAGTTCATTCCGCAATTCGGTCAGGCGTTCACCGATGCGGTAGACCCGGATGACACCGTGGTCCTGATCTGCCGCACCGGCAGCCGCACCGGCGTACTGGCCCGCGCGCTGGCCGACGGTCTGGGGTACGAGGACGTCCATAACGTCACCGACGGCATCAAGCACTGGCTCGAAGAAGACCGCGTGGTGCGCCACGACTGCCCCGATACCGAGGAGACGGCGGTTTGCTGATGCGGCGACACGCCGGCCCCGGGGCCCTCGGTCTGGTCCTGCTGCTGCTCGCGGCCCCGGCCACGGGCGAAGGGGACGAACACGAGGAACTGCCGGCAGTGCTCCCCGAGCCGGTGACCACCACGCATTCGCTGGAAACGGTGGACGGCGAACGGCTGGAGTACCGCGCGACGGTCGGCTACACCCCGCTGGGCGAGGATCGCGAACACCCCGAGGCGCGGGTCTTCAGCGTGGCCTATACGGTGGACGACGAAGAAGCCGACCGCCCGGTGACCTTCCTGTTCAACGGCGGACCGGGGGCGGCCTCGGCCTATCTCAACGTCGGCGGACTCGGACCGCGGGTCCTGGACACCGACGACCGGGGCCTGTCGGCCGCCACGCCACCACGGCTGACGGACAACCCGAAGACCTGGCTGGCGTTTACCGACCTCGTCTTCATCGATCCGCCGGGCACCGGCTTCAGCCGGGTGATGGAGGCCGGCGATCCCGAAGATTTCTTCGAGCCGGAGGGCGACCTGGCCGCCCTGGAAGAAACCCTGGAACGCTGGCTGGACGACCACGAACGGCGCGGCGACCCGGTGTACCTCGGCGGGGAAAGCTATGGCGGCTATCGCGCCGGTGCCCTGCCGGCGCGGCTGATGCGCAACTCCGGCATCAGCGTCTCGGGCACGGTGCTGGTCTCCCCCGCGCTGGATTTCGGCATGCTCGAGGGCGGCACCGGCCGCCCGCTCCCGCACGCACTGATGCTGCCGGCGCTGACCGCCTCGGCACGCGCGCATGACCGCCTGGGCGATGACCCGCCGAGCCTCGAGCAGGCGGAGGCATTCGCGCTGGGGGACTATCTCGAAGGCCTGCTGCATCCGGACCGGATCGACGCGGACTGGATCGATGAAGTGGCCCGATTCACCGGGATCGACCGCGACCACCTGCGCGCGACCGGCGGCCGCGTCACCCTGAACATGGCGCAGCGTGGCCTGCTGCGGGACGAGGGCCGGCTGGTCAGCCTGTACGATGGCGGGATCGATTCGCCCGATCCGGTCCCGACCCGCGCGCGACCGCGGGCCGATGCCATCCTCGACGGTCTGGTGGCCCCGCTGTCCACCGCCATGCTGGACCACCTGCGCAACACCCTGGACTGGTCACACGGGCATCAGTATCGCCTGCTCAGCCGCGAGGTCTTCGGTGCCTGGGACTGGGACAGCTCGCAGCGGACCGGCCCGGCCTCGGCGATGGACGACCTGGCCACCGCCCTGGCACTGGATCCCCGCTTTCGCATCTTCAGCGTGCACGGCGAGGCCGACCTGATCACCCCCTATTTCGCCACCGAATGGCTGCTGGGGCAGATCGCGCATGCCGCGGACCCGGGCGACGACGAGCGCATCGTCACCGGCCGCTATCCCGGCGGGCACATGCTGTACATGCGTGCCGACACCAACGCCGAGCTGTTCGACGACGCCCGGCGCTTCTACACCGGACACGCAGCGGACCCCGACTGACCGCTTGCCGACCCGGGCGCCCTCCGGTTACTGTAATTATGAACAGTATCCGGAGCCGCCCCGTGTCGTCCGTCCCGTCGCTCACCCCGCGCCAGCAGGCCATCCTCGACTACATCACCGAGGTGATGACCACCCAGGGCACCGCACCCACGCGCAACGAGATCGCCGCGGCCTTCGGCTTCCGCTCGCCGCATGCGGCGGAATGCCACCTCAAGGCCCTGGCGCGCAAGGGCGCGATCGAACTGGTGGGCGGGGCGGCCCGCGGGATCCGCCTGTCCCCCGAGGCCCGCCCGTCTCCCGGCACGCCCCCGGAAGCGGACGGCATTCCCCTGATCGGCCGGGTCGCGGCCGGCTCGCCGCTGCTGGCCACCGAACACATCGAGGGGCACTACCAACTCGGCGACGCCCTGTTCCGCGCCCGCCCCGACTACCTGCTGCGGGTACACGGCGAAAGCATGCGTGATGCCGGCATCCTCGACGGCGACCTGCTCGCCGTGCGCCGCACGCCGGAGGCCCGGGATGGCCAGATCGTGGTCGCGCGCATCGAGGACGAGGTCACGGTCAAGCGCTTCCACCACGATGGTTCGCGGATCCGCCTGCTGCCCGAAAACCCCGATTTCGCCCCCATCGATATCGACCCCGAGCGCCGCGAACTCGCGATCGAGGGGATCGGCGTGGGCGTGCTGCGCGATCTGGAAAGGGAATGAGCCGCGCCCTGGACTCACTGCTGGAACACCCGTCCCTGTGGCGCGGCCGCCAGGGCGCCCCCGCCAGCGGCGACGCGGTCTGGCCAGCGGGGACACCCGAACTGGAAACGGCCCTGGGCGGCGGCTGGCCGCGCGGCCAGCTGGTGGAACTGCTGGGCGCGCCCTTCGGCAGCGGCGAGACCCGCCTGCTGGTCCCGATGCTCGCCGCCTGCGGGCGCGCACGGCTGTGGATCGCCCTGATCGGCCCGCCGGCCACCCCCTGGCTCCCCGGCTGGCAACAGCTGGGCATTCCCCCGGAGCGGGTCCTGCTGGTGCGGGCCGACCAGGACGGCGAACGCCTGTGGAGTGCGGAACAGTGCCTGCGCGACCCGGCCTTTGGCGTGTTGCTGATCTGGATCCATGGCCCCGCGGAGACCGCACGACTGCGGCGTCTGCGCCTGGCGGCCGGCGAAAGCCGCGCCTGTGCCGTGCTCCATCGTCCACCACAGGCCGCGGAACAGCCCTCACCCGCACATCAGCGCCTGCAATGGCAGCCCCATGGCCGGGGCCTGCGCCTGCACTTCATCAAGGGCAGCGGCGCCCGGTACCGGCGCGGCCGGCCGCTGGATCTCTCCGTGGCGCACCCGCCTCCCGCGGAGGGCACCCCGTGATCCCGGACACACGTCCTGCACGACCGGCACCCGACACGGAGCAGGCCCACCCGGGCCCGACCCTGCAACTGCTCCCGGGGCTCCCGGAGCCGGCGCGGGAACCTGACCCCGCTCCCGTCCCCGCGCCGGAGGCCCGGGAATGCTGGCTGGCCGTGCAGCTTCCGCATCTGGCCCTGGATCTTCAGGCCCGCCGCCGCGCGGATGCCGCCCGTCTCGCGCAGCATCCCCTGCTGATCGTGGAACGCGGGGAACGACCCCGGGTGCATGCCGCCAACCGTGCCGCGCGCCGCGCCGGCGCCCGCCCGGGCATGCCCCTGGGCGATGCCCTGGCCCTTCTGGACACCCCGGAACTGATCGAGGACGACCCGGCGGCCCGCGCGCGCGAGATTCACCAACTCGCCGCCGCCCTGCTGCAGTTCAGCGACCACGTGCATCCCGAACCCGAAGAGCAGCGCATCCTGCTGGAGGTCGGGCGCAGCCGGCGCCTGTTCGGCGGGCTGCCGGCCCTGCGCGAACGGGCAGAGGCGGTGCTGCGCGAACTGGGTTTCCAGCCGCGCACCGGCATGGCCCGCAGCCCGGCCGCTGCACGGCTGTTCGCCGCGCACCGGCACCCGGAGATCCCCGAGGACCGCGACGCCCTGCGCCGCAACCTGGCACGCTTCCCGCTGAACACCCTGCCGTTACCCGCGGGCACCCGCGAGGCCCTGCAGGCCACCGGCCTGCGGATGTTCGGTGACCTGCTGCGTCTGCCGCGCACGGAACTGGCACGACGCCACGAACCGGAACTTCTGCAGACGATCGACCGCCTCCTGGGTGACGCCCGCGAGGCCCTGCCGCGCTTTTGCCCCCCGGCCACCCTGGAACTCGCCCTGCGCCTGGATCACGAGATCCGCGCGAGCACCGCGCTGGTGTTCCCCCTGCGCCGCCTGCTGCAGCAGGCCGAGCAGCAACTGCGCGGGCGGGCCCTGAGCCTGCAGCGCATGCAGCTGGAACTGCGGCATCGCGAGACCACCACCCGCCTGAGCCTGGAACGCGGCCAGCCGGGCATCCGCGCGGCGGACTGGCTGAGCCTGTGGCAGACCCGACTGGAGCGCGAAACCCTGCAGGCCCCGGTCATCGGCCTGCGCCTGCACGCGGCCGACCTGCTGGACCCGCCCGCCACCGATGACGGCCTGCTGACCGGAGATCCCGCCGGCGAGAACAACCCGGGCATGCACCTGCCGGCCGTGCTTGCCCGCCTGCGGGCACGCCTGGGGGCACAGAAGGTCGGCGGCCTGAGTAACCGGGGAACCCCGGCCCCGGAAGACGCGCAGGAGCCCGTCGGCTCCGCCCTGCAACGGGGCCGATCCACGCCCGGTCCCGCGCAGCAGGCCTGCGGCACAGCCCTGTGGGTGCACGCGCCGGTGCCGGCAGCGGCCACGGATCTGCAGGGGCTGCAGCCCCTGGGACGCATGGAAAACGGCTGGTGGGACCGGGGAAACGATCAGCGCCGCGACTATGCTCTGGCGCGCGACCCCCGCGGTCGCGGGGTCTGGGTGTTCCGCTGCCTGCGCAGCGGGCAATGGTATCGCCAGGGCTACTGGGGATAGGACCCCGCGGTTACCGGTGGTGTTCGCCCGCCCGCTCCGGCTGAAACAGCACCTTGTCGATGCGCACGTGCATCACGCCCCCGCCCGGACGAGGCCACTCGATCTCCTCGCCCTCCGAGAGTCCGAGCAGGGCACTGCCCACCGGCGCCATGATCGACAGCGTCTGCCCGCTGTCATCCATGTCACGCGGGTAGACCAGGGTCATGGTGAATTCCTCCCCGGATTCCACCACCCGGAAGCGCACGCTGGAGTTCATGGTTACCACCGACGCCGGCATCTCGTGCGAGTCCACTACCCGCGCACGATCCAGTTCGGCCTCCAGCCCGGACTTGCCGGGCCAGTCTTCCGCCGAAGCGGATTCCAGCAGCTTGTCCAGCCGTTCCATGTCGGTTGCCGAAACAACGATCTCGGGCTTGTCCACAACTCCACCTCTCAGGGCCGGTCACCGATTCCGGGGTGACCGGACGAACATGCAGGGAAAGGCCGCCGCGGCAACGACGGACACTACAAAGCCGGGCACGCGGACGCCGGTGCCTCTGTCCCATCGATTCTGGGGGCGAATGACACAAAAGACAAACCCTCCTCAAGATGTGACCCGCATCAAGGCCACACGGTCACCGAACTGCTACACAGGGGGCAGATGTGCATCCCGAGGCCCGCATGAATCTCCAGATGAACGAACCGTTGCCCGGCTTCGATCGCCCCCTCGAAGTCCTGCGTGCCTGTCATCGTCGCCTGAAGGGCTGTCTGGAGACGCTCGACCGCCTGCAGGCCCATGTCCCCGATCATGGCGCGGATGCCGAGGCCCAGGCCGCCGCCCAGCGGCTGCTGAAATATTTCCATGCCTCCGCACCGCACCACCATGCCGACGAGGACGAAGATCTGTTCCCGCGGCTCAAGGGCCTTGGCAATCATCCCGACTGCCATCCCCAGCTGCCCGACTGGCTGGACCGTCTTACCGCGGAGCACGAAACCCTGGAAAACGGCTGGTCCCGGCTGGAGCCGGCCCTGCTCGACATCGCCGAAGGACGCGATGCCTCGCTGGACGGCGCGGCGGAATGGATCGACCAGTACCGCCGCCATCTGGCCCTCGAGGAAGAAGCCGTGCTGCCGCTGGCCGAACACCTGCTGGACGCCGATCAATGCCGCGCCATCGGCGAATCCATGGCCCGCCGGCGCGACCTGGAACCGGAACCCCATGGCTGATTTCACTCTCGACCTGCGCGGGCTGGGCGACCATGCCCATACCCGCGCCTATTACACCCTGCGCGAACTCGGTGCCGGTCAGACCTTCGACGTGCTTGTGGAGGAAGAGCCCGAACTGCTGATGGCCGCGCTCGCACAGCAACTGCGTCATGCCATCCACTGGGAAACCGTCGAGGCCGGCCCGCCGCTGTGGACCCTGCGGGTCCGCCGGCGCGACGACACCGAACCCGTCGACCTGGTCGATCTCCTCACCCGCGACCACCTGCGTATCGACCGCCTGTTCGCCAGCGCCCTGCACCGGGTCAATGCCGGCGACGCCGAGGGCGCAGCACCGGCGTTTCATGCCTACGTCGCCGGGCTGCGACGCCACGTACACGTGGAGAACGAACTGATCGTCCCGCTGCTCGATCTGCCGCGCCATCCCCGCGGCGATGACCCGACCTCGATCATGCTGCGCGAACACGAGGAGCTGCTGGACCAGACCGCGATGCTGGAACACGAATTCACCGAGGGCGTGGACGAACCCTGGGCCATCGCGCCATTCTTCGCCCTGATCTCGGGCGGTCTGGCCAAACACGAAGGACGCGAGGAACAGAACCTGTTTCCCCACTGGAGCCGGCATTTGCGCGAACAACCCGATGTCGCGCGCGAACTCTTCGGCAAGGCCCGGAGCATGCTCATCGTCCCCGGCGAGGCGGACGAAACGGAGGATTCGCCGGAAACGGACCATTCCCGGGGGCCTGCCCGCTAAGGATCCTCGATCCCCGGCGTCAGGGTCTCCAGCCGGCCGTCCGGATACAGGCCGACCACCCCGGCCCGCCCGACACCGCGCACCCGCACCCCGTCCGGGGTATGCGTCTCGTAGTCCTGGTGATGGTGCCCGTGAACGATCAGTCCGGCCCCCAGCAGCTCGGCCAGGCCGTCGATGGTGTCGAAGCCGCTGGCATGCGGCGACGGCGCCTCGTGGGTGATCAGGATGTCGGCCCGCAGCCCGCGCAGGCGTTCGATGTCTTCGGGATAGACGGAGGTGCGATGGCGCCGGGGCAGACCCGGCTCGCGATCCCCGGCGCCCTGCCAGCGATCCCGTTCGGGGAGCTGCGCCACATGTTCGCTTCGGGTGAAGAAGACCGGCGCCTTGCAGCGCGGGCCCCGCGGGTACCAGACGCGGCCACGGAACACCCCGCCGAGACCCGCTACCGGTCGGCCGGCCACTTCCGCCACGCGCGCGTGCAGATTGCCCGCCACATAGGAACTGCCGAACACATGCGCCCAGGCCGCATCGGTATCACTCTCGTGATTGCCGGGGATCCAGTAGATCGCCGGCATTGTGGCACCCGCCGCCACGGCTTCCCGCAACGGCGCCAGTACGGCATCCAGCGACTGTTCGCGCAGCTCCATGTCCCCCAGCAGAACCACCGCCCGTGGACGGTGGCGGGCCACCGCCTCGATCAGGGGATCGAAGAGGCCATGGGGATCGCCATAGAACAGAATATCGGGTGCCACGCCGCTCCCGGGGGTTCGCGAATGCGCCTACCCTAACGCATCCCCGCCCCCGGGCGCGCGCTGCCCGCGATCAGCGGAGGTAACGCCCCCGCAGCATGTTGTAGTACAGCGGCTTGATCATGTGCACCTTCAGTCGCCACCACATCCAGCTTGGCTGTCCCTGATCGATGAAGCCGAAGGTCGGGACCTCTTCCAGGGTGTAGTCAAACTCGACCAGGGCCGCCTTGCCGACCTCGGTGATCAGCGGGCAGGAGGTGTAGCCGTCGAAACGCTGTTGCGGTTCGCGATCCTGCAGCACCGACACCAGGTTGTCCGGGGTCACCGACCCGTGGGCCCGGACCGTGGAGGCCGTCTTGCCAATCGCCGTGTCCACCACGTCGCCGGCGCCGAACACGTTCGGGTAGCGGGCATGCTGCAGGGTCTGGTCGTCCACGGCCAGCCAGCCGCCCTCCGCCAGACTGCCGTCTTCCACCGCCAGACCGGCCTCGCGCACCCAGTCGTGGGCGCGCATGGGCGGCACCACGTGCAGGTAGTCGTAGTCCACCGTCTCGCGATTGCCGTCGCCGTCCACGAAGGTCGCACGGTGCAGCTCGGGCTCCACGCCCTGCAGCACGGACCCGGATTCGATCCCGACTCCGCGCTCGCGATAGATGTCGCGCACCATCCCGTCAAAACGTTCGACGCTGAACAGCGCGCCTTCCGGAGCGTGATAGTGGAATTCCATGCGATCCCGCTGCCCCGCCTTGCGCAGCAGGTCCTCGGCGATCAGGGTCGCCTTGATCGGCGCCCCGGCGCACTTGATCGGCGTATTCGGAATGGTGAAGCGGGCCACCCCGCCCTGCTCGCCCAGGCGCTGCGTCTGCTCGTAGGCATGCCGCGCCTGGTCGGGGCCGGCATAGATACTGGTCAGACCGTTCTGCCCGATGTCCGCGCGCTCCAGGCCTTCGATCGCTTCGTAATCCAGATGGATCCCGGTGGCCACGACCAGGAAATCGTAATCCAGACGATCCCCGCCGGCGGTCTCGACCACCTGGCTCTCCGGATCCACCGCGGCCACGGAATCCTTCTTCCAGTCGACGCCACGCGGGATGTAATGCTCGTTGCGCGCGGTCACGTCGCTGACCGAATAGGTCCCGGCCGCGACCAGGGTCCAGCCCGGCTGGTAGTGATGGGTCTCGCTCGGCTCCACCACGGTGATACGCGCCCCGTCCAGCAGGTCGCGCAACCGCGCCGCCACGGTCAGCCCGGCGGCGCCGCCGCCCAGCACAACGACACGCGCGCGGGTCTGCACTCCGGCCTGCGCCGCCGCGGGCGCGGACCCCACGGCCGCCGCCGCGGTCAGCCCGCCGGTCAGTTTCAGGAAATCCCGCCGCGAAAGTCCGTCCCGCAATACCAGCGGTGCCTTCGACGAACCTGCCTTATTGCGATCTGTCATGTGTATGCCTCCTCGCGACCCCGTCATCCCGCGGGGCGTCTTTTTCCGGAGCGGTCGCCGGTGGCGCCGCGCTTCAACCCTTCTGACATACAGTTTTCGTGCCAGTGCCACAAAACCCGCAAAAACCGCTTTCCGCGCGCCTCGGCCGCCCGACTCCGGACGCTTTGTCTGCCGTGACTGTCATTTCCATGTTCCAGACTGTCATGTGCGGCATGTACAACACCCCGGGACCACGAGGCTCGTCCCGGACCGATGCCGCAAACCGCGTCGCAGCGCGAACACGCACGCCAGAGCGAGAACTGGCACGCAACTTGATTGTCATCCGGGCGGAACGCACCACGCGTCCTCTCTCAATCGTTCACGGAGGCAATGCCATGGAGCTTGACCCCTTACTCCTGTCACGACTGCAGTTCGCATTCGTCGTGTCATTTCACGCACTGTTCCCGGTATTCACCATCGGGCTCGCCTCGTTCATCGCCTTCCTGGAGTTCCGGGCCTGGCAGACCGGTGATGCCCTGTACACCCGGATCTCGAAGTTCTGGATCAAGATCTTCGCGGTCGTGTTCGGCATGGGGGTGGTCTCCGGGATCGTGATGTCCTTCCAGTTCGGCACGAACTGGAGCGTGTTCTCGTATGCCACGGCCAATTTCCTCGGGCCGGTGCTGTCCTACGAGGTCATCACCGCGTTCTTCCTGGAGGCGGCCTTCCTCGGCGTACTGCTGTTCGGTCGCGACCGTGTGCCGCAGGGCGTGCACGTTTTCGCGGCGATGATGGTGGCACTGGGCACCTTCATCTCCTCGTTCTGGATCCTGGTGGCCAACAGCTGGATGCAGACCCCGGGCGGCGTGGAAATGGTTGACGGCGTATTCCAGGTGACCTCCTGGGGTCAGGCCATCTTCAACGACAGCTTCTGGCCGCGGTTCTTCCACATGGGTCTGGCCTCGCTGCTGACCGCCGGCTTCGTGGTGGCGGGTGTCTCCGCCTACTACCTGCTGCGCAACAAGCACGTCGAGATGAACCGCAAGGCGCTGGGCGTGACCATGTGGATCCTGCTGTTCGCCGCCCCGGCGCAGCTGGTGGTGGGCGACATCCACGGCCTCAACACCTTCGAGCATCAGCCGACCAAGGTGGCGGCGATGGAAGGCGTCTGGGAGACCGAACGCGGGGCCCCGTTCCTGCTGTTCGCCATCCCCGACTCGGCCAACGAGACCAACCACTTCGAGATCGGCCTGCCCAACATGGCCTCGCTGGTGCTGACCCACGAGCTGGACGGCGAGGTGCCAGGACTGAACGAAGTGCCCGCCGAAGAGCGTCCTCCGGTCGGAATCACCTTCTGGTCGTTCCGCATCATGCTGGCCATCGGCTTCGTGATGATCGGCTTCGCCCTGTGGAGCGCCTGGCTGCGCTTCCGTGGCGACCTGTACCAGTCCGAGCGTTTCCTCAAGGGCCTGACCTGGATGATCCCGACGCCGTTCGTCGCGGTGCTGGCGGGCTGGTTCGTAACCGAAACGGGCCGTGCGCCCTGGCTGGTCTACGAAATCATGGACCACGCGACCGGCCTCACGCCGTCGCTGACCGGTGGCATGGCGCTGTTCAGTCTGCTGGGTTACATCGCGGTGTATGCCGTGGTGTTCACCGCCGGGGTCTATTACATCGTGCGCATCGTGCGCAAGGGTCCGGAGCCGGACCAACCGGTACAGGAGCCGCAGCACGCCAAGCGCCCGCTGTCGGCGGCCGATACGCCGTTCAACGACAACCCTGCCGCTGACGCAAGGAGCTGAAACCATGGTCGATATCACACTGGTATGGGTCGTGATCATCGCCGTCGGACTGGTCGGCTACGTCCTGATGGACGGGTTTGACCTGGGCGTGGGGATCCTCTTCCCCTTCGCCCCCGGCGAGCAGTCGCGCGACATCATGATGAACACGGTCGCCCCGGTCTGGGACGGGAACGAGACCTGGCTGATCCTCGGGGGCGCCGGCCTGCTGGCGGCCTTCCCGCTGGTCTACTCGGTGTTCCTGCCGGCGCTGTACATCGGGGTGTTCCTGATGCTGGCCGGGCTGATCTTCCGCGGCGTGGCCTTCGAGTTCCGCTTCAAGGCGAGTTCGGCGAAATCCCGGCGCGGCTGGAACGCCTCCTTCGCGATCGGCTCGATGGTCGCGGCCTTCGCCCAGGGGGCGGTCGTCGGGGCCTATATCCAGGGCTTCCAGATGGACGGGCTGAACTACGCCGGCACCGCGCTGGACTGGCTGACCCCGTTCACGGTGCTCACCGGTCTGGGACTGATGGCCGGCTACGCCCTGCTGGGCGCGACCTGGATGATCCTCAAGACCGAGGGTGAAACCCAGGCATTCGCCTACCGCGTGACCCCGTGGCTGCTGGGTGCCGTGCTGGTGGTGTTCGGGCTGGTCAGTGCGATCACGCCGTTCATCGACGCCAAGGTCATGGAACGCTGGATGGGCACCTTCGAGATCCTGTGGGTCCTTCCGGCCCTGGCGCTGCTGGCGGCCTGGCAGATCCTGCGCTCGGTGCGCCGGCGCCACGAGGGGCTGCCCTTCGTGTCCACGATCGCCCTGTTCATCTTCACCTTCCTGGGGCTGATCGTGAGCAAGTGGCCGTACGTGGTCCCGCCGGACTACACCTTCTGGGACGCCGCATCTTCCCCGGATGCGCAGCTGTTCATCCTGATCGGGGCGCTGTTCATCATCCCGATCATCCTCGGCTACACCGCGTGGACCTACTGGGTCTTCCGCGGCAAGGTCACGGCGGACGCGGGTTACCACTAGCGCCGTCGCCTGACCGTTCAGGGTTTGCGACCGGGTCTTTCTCTCTCTCTCCGGACCCGGCTCGCAGGCAACCGCCCGCTGCGGGGCGGACACGAGGCGCCGCGAACCTTCGGGTTCGCGGCGTTTTTTGTTTGCGGAGCACCGGAACACGATGCGGGAACATGACTCCAACCAGAGACACGGGAGATACTGCATCGCGCAGGGACCCATTCCCGGACACCGGAGCCGTCAGCATCGTGAACGAAAAGTTGCCCACAGAAGCCGTGCCTCAATGGACACGCGGCCTGGACCGCGACGAGGTGGTCAGCATCCTCGACGTGTTTCAGGAGCCCGCCATCCTGCTGTCGCCGGATTACGACATCCTGGGTGCCAATCAGGCCTATCGGCATCTGTACGATGTGGATGCCGGGGGCAACGGGCAACGCTGCTACGAAGCCTCGCACGACTTCCGCCGGCCCTGTGATGAAGCGGGCGAGACCTGCCCTCTGCGGGATACCCTCGCCACCGGCAAGCCCAACCGCACGCTGCACGTCCACCATACGGCCCGCGGCAAGGAACACGTGGACGTGGAGATGTTCCCGATCTACGGTTCCGACGGCAAGCTGCGCTACCTGATCGAGGTCCTGCACCACCTTCCGGTCTCGTCGCCGCATGCCGGGGAACAGGGGCTGGTCGGACAGTCCGCCGCCTTCAACGAGATGCTGGGGCTGGTCAGCCGGGTCGCACCCAGTGAGGCATCGGTGCTGCTGCAGGGCGAGTCGGGCACCGGCAAGGAGCTGGTGGCCCGTGCCGTGCACGACCAGAGCCGCCGCGCGGAAGGCCCGTTCGTGCCCGTGGAATGCTCCGGCCTGACCGAGACGCTGTTCGAAAGCGAGCTGTTCGGCCATGAACGCGGGGCCTTTACCGGGGCCACCCATGCCAAGGCCGGCCTGGTGGAGTCTGCCGCCGGTGGCACGCTGTTCCTCGACGAGATCGGCGACGTGCCCCACGGGCTGCAGGTCAAGCTGCTGCGCCTGCTGGAGACCCGGACCTTCCGGCGGGTGGGCAGCACCGAACCGCGGCGCGCCGATTTCCGCCTGGTCTGTGCCTCGCACCGTGATCTCCGGCAGCTGGTCCGCGAAGGGGAGTTTCGCGAGGACCTCTATTACCGGCTGAGCACCTTTCCCATCCGCGTACCGCCGCTGCGCGAACGCAGGGCCGACATCCCGATCCTGTCCCAGGCCCTGTTCGAGCGCCTCGAACTGCCGGCCCGCCCGTATCTCAGTCAGGGCGCGCGCGAGGTGCTGGAACGCTATCCATTCCCCGGCAACATCCGCGAGCTGCGCAATATCCTGGAACGCGCCGCGCTGCTCAGCGACGGCGAGGAGATCCGTGCGGAACACCTGGGCACCGAGGTGACCGAAGGCGTCGATGACCGCGATCTGCCGCCGCCGCGCGCGCTGGCCGGTGGCGAGATCCGCCCGCTGGAGGAAGTGGAACGCGAATACCTGCGTTACGCGGCCACCGTTCATCGGGGCGACCGGCGCTCGCTGGCGGCGCGTCTGGGGCTCAGCGAACGCAGCCTGTACCGGCACCTGCAGCGGCTGGATGACGACCTCTGAGCCATACCCGCCGGTGCCGCTCCGCGTGGCGCATCAGCCCGTGACAACCCCGTAGCAGCGATCCCCCAGCGGACAGCCGTCGCACAGCGGCCGTGGCCGACAGCGCTGTTTGCCGTGCTCCACGATCAGCGCATGGAGTTCGTTGAACGCCACTGTATCCGCACCGAGCTCGGCCTCCACGGAAGCCCGCAGCGTCTCGTAGCCGTCCCGCGCATGCGGTCGCCCGAGGCGTTCGAACAGTCGCCGGGTGTAGGCATCCACGACGAACACCGGGCGGTGGAAGGCGTACAGCACGATGTCATCGGCCGTTTCCGGACCGATGCCCTTCACCCCCAGCAGGGCCTCGCGCAGGGACCCGGTGTCCAGTGCAGACAGCGACTCGATCCCGCCCATCCGCTCGAGGAACGCCAGCAGGTGCCGCAGGCGCCCGGCCTTGACGTTGTAATACCCCGACGGGCGGATCCGCTCGATCAGTTCCTCCGGCTCCAGGGCCGCCATCCCCGCCGGCGTCAGCGCATCCGCCTCGCGCAGGGCCGCAAGTGCGCGCTCCACGTTGCTCCAGGCCGTGTTCTGCGTCAGCACCGCCCCGACCATGACCTCGAACGCGGTCTCGGCCGGCCACCAGTGCAGCGGACCGTAATGCGCGTGCAGCCGCTCCAGCACCGTGCGGCAGTCCGGCACCGCGGTGTCAGACCCGTCGGTCATGGCTCAGCGCCCCGGCCGGCCGCGTCCGCTGCGCGCCCCCCTGCCCCGGCGCGCGCCGGGCTTGCCGGATTTGGCGGATTTTGCGGTCTTCGCCCCGGCACCCGGACGTGACGAACTCCAGCCCTCGCCCTTGTCGCGACCACCGGCTGCCCCGCCCTTTTTCTTTTTCGGCCGTGTGCCGCGACGTTTCTCCGGCGGCTGCAGGTTCTCCGGCACATTCAGCCCCGCCTCGCGATACAGCGCGGCCACTTCGCCCACCTCGAGGTCACGCGCAGCGCCCGATTTCAGCCCGCGCCCCAGCACCACCGGCCCGTAGCGCACCCGGATCAGGCGGCTGACCGTCACCCCGACCGCATCCCACAGCCGCCGCACCAGCCGATTGCGGCCCTCGGTCACGATCACGTGATACCACTGGTTCGCCCCGTCGCCACCACCGGCCTCCAGCGCATCGAAGCGCGCCGGACCGTCCTCCAGTTCAACGCCCTCCAGCAACATGCGCCGGGTCTCTTCCGGGACTTCCCCCAGCACACGCACGGCATATTCACGTTCCATCGCACCGGCCGGATGCATCAGGGCGTTGGCCAGTTCGCCGTCGGTGGTGAACAGCAGCAACCCGGAGGTGTTGAGGTCCAGGCGGCCCACCGCCACCCAGCGCTGGCCCTTGAGCTTCGGCAGGCTGGCAAACACCGGACGCCGTCCCTCGGGATCGGAGCGCGAACAGATCTCGCCGACCGGCTTGTGATAGGCGATCCAGCGGTGCGGATATTCCGGTCGCGTGACCACGCGGCCGCGCACCCGGATCACGTCATCCGGCCCCACGCGATCGCCCAGTCCGGCGGTGCTCTGGTTGATCTGCACCTCGCCGCGTTCGATCCAGCCCTCGATCTCGCGCCGCGATCCCAGACCGCGCGCCGCGAGGACCTTCTGTACCCGTTCCTGCATCGGCTCCTGCCACTGTTTATGATGGGCGCCCACGATACACCAACGGGAACCCGCCATGAGCCCCAATGCGCCCGAAACCGGTGACGCCGTCACCACACCGCTGAATATCGCCGTCCTCACGGTCTCCGACAGCCGTTCGGCGGCCGAGGATCGCTCCGGCGATGCCCTGGTCCAACGCCTGGAAGCCGCCGGCCATCAACTGGCCGAGCGCGACCTGCAGCCGGACGACATCTACGCCCTGCGCGCGGTGGTCTCGCGCTGGATCGCCGATCCGCGGATCGACGCCATCCTCACCACCGGTGGAACGGGTATCACCGGCCGCGACGGCACCCCGGAGGCGGTGTCGGTGCTGCTGGACAAGACCATTGAGGGCTTCGGCGAACTGTTCCGCGCGCTGTCGTACGAAGAGATCGGCACCTCCAGCCTGCAGTCGCGGGCCCTGTCAGGCGTGGCCAACGGCACTTACGTGTTCGTGCTGCCGGGCTCCACCGGGGCCTGCCGGACGGCCTGGGACCAGCTGATCCGCGCCCAGCTCGACGACCGCACCATGCCCTGCAACCTGACCATGCTGATGCCGCGCCTGAAGGAGAGCTGAGACCCGCAGGAGGTCAGCCCCCTGACCGATCCCCTGACCGCTCCGGCACGGCATTCAGCCATCCACGTGGACCTGCAGCCAGTACTCCAGCAGTGCCGCGTGCCACAGCTTGGAGCCCTGGATGCGGGTGAAATACTGGTCCGGGGCGTCCAGCAGTTTGTCGATGTAGGCCGGCTGATACAGCCCGCGCTCGCGCGCCGCACGCGAGTTGAGGATGTCGCGCATGAACTCGAGGAACTCGCCGCGCACGTATTTCAGCGCCGGCACCGGGAAATAGCCCTTGGGCCGGTCCAGCACCGCGTCCGGCAGACGACCGCGGGCGATGCGCCGCAGCACGTCCTTGCCGCCGTCGCCCAGCTTCAGGTGCGGCGGCATCGCCGCGGCGGTCTCCACCAGTTCGTGGTCCAGGAACGGCACCCGCGCCTCCAGACCGAAGGCCATGGTCATGTTGTCCACGCGCTTGACCGGGTCGTCCACGATCAGCGTGGTCACGTCCAGCGCCAGTACCGCGTCGATGAACGAATCCGCACGGTCGGTCTCGAGCTGGCGGAACTGCTCGCGCAGCCAGTCCCCGGTGATGTCGTCCGCCGGCGGATGGCGCAGCATCTCGGCCATCTCCGGGTGATCGCGGTCGAAGTAATGCCGGCGGAAGCGTTCCACCCAGTCACCGTGACGGTCCTCCGCCATCTGCGGATACCAGAAATAGCCGCCGAACACCTCGTCCGCCCCCTGGCCCGACTGCACCACCTTCACGTGCTGCGAGACCTGTTCGGAGAGCAGGTAGAACGCGACCGCGTCCTGCCCGAACATCGGTTCGGCCATGGCCTCCACGGCCTCCGGCAGCCGTGCCAGCACCTGGTCGTTGGGGATCAGCGTGGCCTGGTGATCAGCGGCGTAACGCTCCGCCACCGGATCGGAATACTCGAACTCGGAGCCCTTTTCCTCGGGCTGATCCTCGAACCCGACGGTAAATGTCCGCAGGTCGCGCGCCCCCTCTTCCATGGCCAGCGCCACCAGCAGCGAGGAATCCAGGCCGCCCGACAGCAGCACCCCCACCGGGACGTCCGCGACTTCCAGTCGGCGGCGCACCGCGCGGCGCAGGCCGTGTTCGATGCGCTCCTGCCATTCCGCATCGCTGACCGCTTCCGCCGGGCGCCTCGCCGACAGTGTCCAGTAGCATTCGCGGCGCTCCTGGCCGCGCGCATCGATGGTGATGTAATGACCGGGCTCCAGCTTGCGCACGCCCCGCAACACGGTGCGCGGCGCCGGCACCACCGCATGCAGCGAGAACAGCATGTGCAGGCCCTCGGGATCCAGCTCGGTATCCACGCCGCCGCCGGCCAGCAGGGCCGCGGTATTGGAGGCGAACCGGACCCCGTCACCGGTGCGCGCGAGATACAGCGGCTTGATGCCCATGCGATCACGTGCCAGCAACAGGCGCTGGTGTTCCCCATCGAACAGCGCGAAGGCAAACATGCCGTGCAGCCGCGCCACCACGCCCTCGCCCCATTCGGCATACCCGCGCAGGATCACCTCCGTATCACCGCTGGAGAAGAAGCGGTGACCGCGCCCCTCGAGCTCGCTGCGCAGCGCGCGGAAGTTGTAGATCGCCCCGTTGAACACCAGCGAAAGTCCGGTCTCGGGGTCGAACATCGGCTGATGCGCCCGCTGCGACAGGTCCAGGATGGACAGCCGCCGGTGTCCCAGCGCCACCCGGCCCGAGGCCCACAGGCCATCGGCATCCGGGCCGCGGCGTTCCAGACAGGGCAGCATGCGCGCGACCGCATCCGCGTTCGCGCGCCGTTCCCCCCAGACGAATTCTCCGGCGATTCCGCACATGGGTTATGGATCCATCCCGGTCGAGGTTGGCGAAGTTTGAAAGGCCGTGCGCAGCGCGTCAGCCAGCGCCCGCCCGGCGATGCCGGCCGCGTCACCATCGGCTAGCGTCAGATAGAACGGGACGCGCACACGCCCGCCCGCCTCCAGCGGCAGCTCCGTCAGGCGCCCGGCGTCCAGATCCGCGGCGACCCGGTCCAGCGGGACCCAGGCAAACCCGACCCCGGAACGCAGCACCTCCACCACCGTGGACACATGCCCCACGGTCCAGCGCTGATCGGCGTCCAGCCAGCCGCCTTCACCGTTGCCACGGGCGCCCGAATCGCGCAGCACCACCTGCCGGTGCGGGCGCAGATTGCGACGCGTCAGGGGAGCGCCGGAGGTCGCCAGCGGGTGCCCCGGATGAGCGACACAAACCATGGTCTGTTCCCCGATTTCCTGCGCCAGGAAATCCGAGGGCACCTGGGGCGCCAGCAGCATGTCCACGCGCCCCTGCTCCAGGCGCTGCGGACCGTCCTCCAGCACCACCTCGTGCAGCTGGATGCGGGTCGCCGGCTGTTCGCGCGAAAACGCCTCCAGGGCGTGGATGACCCGCGCGGCGGGGATGATCTGCTCCACCGCCAGGTGCAGTTCCGATTCCACACCGGTGGCCAGCGCGCCGGCCAGGGCCTCGATATCCGCGGCCTCCTCGAGCAGGTGTTCGGCTCGCCGCAGCAGCGCATGGCCCGCCGGCGTCAGTTCCGCCTTGCGGCCCTGCAGCTCGAAGACCTCGACCCCCAGCTGTTCCTCCAGCTTCTGCACCGCGTGATTCACGCTGGAGGCGCTCTTGTGCACCCGCTCGGCGGCGCGGGCGAAACCGCCCGCATCCACCACCGCCTTGAGCATGCGCCACTGCTCGAGGGTTACCCGGGACATCCGCAGTCCGGGCTGTGCGTGCGCGCATGCCATTCCGCACGCATGCGCTCCACCGCCCGCGTCCCCAGCAGGACCACGTGCACGGTCGACGGATAGATGGTGCCGGCCGCACGCCATTGCTCGGCAAGCTCGGGCTCCTCGCCCCGCCGGATCAGGAAGAAGTCACGCCCCTCTTCCAGCTCACTCTCGCGGGCCCGGAACATGCGGAACGCCGTGCCCTTGGGCTGGCCGTTCCATTCGTCGACCTGACGCAGCGTCAGCACCGGCACATCGCGGTAGACCACCGGCTCGGGTTCCGGCCCGCCGGCATCCTCGCAACCATGAAAACGACCCGGAGCGCGCGGGTCCCAAGCGTCAGAAGCAATCATGGTGGCATTATGGCACGCACAGACGATGCGTCGACCACCCGCCGACCCCGAGGAATCGCATGGAACTGCTGCAGGATTACGGACTGTTCTTCGCCAAGGTCGTCACCGCCGTCATGGCGGTGCTGATCCTGATGAGCGCCTTTGTCGGGCTGATTGCCCGCAGCCGCGAGCGCCGGCCCGACCAGCTCAACGTCAAACGCCTGAACGACCGCTATGCACGCATGGAAAAGACCGTGCGCCGCGCGGTGGAAGGCCCGCGCACTCGCCTGCAGCGCCTGCGAGACCGCCTGCGCCGGCGCCGCCACCCCGGACACGCCTTTGATGGCAATGGCAATGGCAACGGCCAGGGCAACGGGACCCCCGATGGGTCGACGGAATCCGCCGGGAAAAGCGACGCCGACACCGCCGAATCGCCGGCCGACCCGTCCGCTTCTTCCGCACCCGGCGGAAAGCCGGTCAGCGAATCACCCACCGTGATCGAACTTGAACACGAAGAGGCCCCCGCGCCGCGGGTGTTCGTGCTGCGCTTTCAGGGCGACATTCGGGCGTCGGCGGTGGACAACCTGCGCGAAGAAATCACCGCCGTACTCACCCTGGCCGAGCCCGGCCGCGACCAGGCCGTGGTGTGCCTCGAGAGCCCCGGTGGCATGGTGCCGTCCTACGGGCTGGCCGCCTCGCAGCTCGGCCGTCTGCGCGAGGCAGGGCTGGATCTCACCGTGGTGGTCGACCGCGTGGCCGCCAGTGGCGGCTACATGATGGCCGCGGTCGGCCATCGCATCGTCGCCGCCCCGTTCGCCATCCTCGGCTCCATCGGGGTGGTGGCGCAGATCCCCAACCTGCATCGCTGGCTCGACCGCCACGACATCGACTTCGAACTGCTGACCGCCGGGGACTACAAGCGCACCCTGACCGTGTTCGGCGAGAATACCGACGCCGCCCGGCGCAAGTTCCAGGATCACCTCGACGAAACCCACGAACTGTTCAAGCAGTTCCTGCAGCGCTACCGCCCGCAGCTGGAACTGGACCGGGTCGCCACCGGCGAACACTGGTACGGGGACCAGGCCCGCGCCCTCGGGCTGGCCGACGAGATCGGCACCAGCGACGACCTGTTGATGAAACTGGCACGCGAAGCCGAGGTCTTCGAGGTCTCCTATACCCGCGCGCAACCGATCGGCCGACGGGTCGGCATGGCCGCCGAACAACTGCTGGAACGCGTACTGCACGCCCGCAGCCCCGAAGAACACGCCCGCGGGCCGGGCGAACCGCCACGCTGACGGACACACTGACGGAATGGATCCGGCCCGTCCATGCGTCTTGGTGGTATCTCCAGTCCACATTGCAAGGGAGAACGTGATGTCCGCACATGCAAGCCGTATCGGTCCCCTCGCCAGCCTGGTCGCCGGGGCACTCCTGCTGGGCGCCCCGCTGACCGCCCCGGCACAGGACGACATGCCCTGGGGCTCCGCCGAGGTCAACCAGAAGGAGTACGAACCGGCCCGTGTGGTGTATGACGTGGCCGTGGATACCGCGGACGAGATGGATTTCGTCCTCGACCGCGTCAGCATGCTCAACAACGTCTACGAGGCCGATCCGTTCGACTCGCATATCGTGCTGGTGCTGCACGGCCGCGAGGTGCCCTTCTTCACCCGCGATCAGTTCGATGAACACCGTGACCTGATGCGCCGCGCCGAGTCCCTGACCCGCGCCGGCAACATCGACATCCGCATGTGCGAGGCCTCCGCCGCCCTGCGCGGCATCGAGCCCGAGGACGTGCACGGGTTCGTGGAGATTGTCCCCATGGCCGACTCCGAGATCATCCACCTGCAGCAGGAGGGGTATTCCTACATGCAGTGAGCAAGTGAGCACCCGGCTTCCCGACTGCGGCCAAACTGCAGATCGGAGGACACAAAAAAGGCCGCCGGGGCAAACCCCGGCGGCCTTTTGGCTGTATTGGTCGGGACGGCAGGATTTGAACCTGCGACCCTCTGCACCCCATGCAGATGCGCTACCAGACTGCGCTACGCCCCGAACGCGACATATGGTAATCGAGTGCGGCCGATCGCGAAAGGGGGGCGATCCCGGGTGGCCGCCGCATGGCTCAGTTCCGCAGCACCTTCAGTACCGACTCCAGCTCCTGGATCGTGTCCTGGATGATCTGCCGGGCCTGCTGGTGATCCTCGCGCGCCTCATCCCCGGAGAGCTTCTGCCGCGCGCCGCTGATGGTATAGCCTTCTTCGTACAGCAGCGCGCGGATCTGGCGGATCAGGATGACGTCCTGACGCTGGTAGTACCGCCGGTTGCCGCGCCGCTTGACCGGCTCCAGCATCGGGAACTCCTGCTCCCAGTAACGCAGCACGTGCGGCTTGACCAGGCACAGCTCGGCGACTTCCCCGATGGTGAAATACCGCTTGCCAGGGATCGCCGGCAGCTCCTGGTGGTTACTCGCTTCCAGCATAGCTCTCGACCCGTTCGCGCAGTTTCTGGCCCGGGCGGAAGGTCACGACCCGGCGCGCGGAGACCGGGATCTCCTCGCCGGTCTTGGGATTGCGCCCCGGGCGCTGGTTCTTGTCGCGCAGTACGAAATTGCCGAACCCCGAGAGTTTCACACCCTCGCCGTCTTCCAGCGACTGACGCATCTCCTCGAAGAACATTTCGACGAATTCCTTGGCCTCACGTTTGTTCAGGCCCAGTTCCTCGTTCAGCGTGGCGGCCAGATCCGCCTTGGTCACAGCTGCCATCGATCAGTGCCTCAGGGTCGCATTGAACCGGCTTTCGAGGTGCGCCACCACCGCATCGGTCACGGCGGTCACATCGGAGTCATCAAGCGTGCGATCAAATGCCTGCAAAATCAAGCCCAGAGCCAGACTCTTCTCGTCCGGATTCAGGCCCTTGCCCTGGTAGACATCGAACAGCCGGACGTCACGCAGCAGCTCCAGCTCGAGTTCGCCGATCGCCGCCAGCAGATCCCCGGCAGGCACGTCCTCCTGCACGACCAGGGCCAGATCCCGCCGGATCGAGGGATAAGCCGACAAGGGCCGGAACTGCGCTACCGGGTCGGTACTGACGGTCCGTGCATCCAGGTCGAACAGGAACACCGGCGCCCCGAGGTCGAAGCGCTCCGCCAGTGACGGATGCAGCTTGCCCACCCATCCGATCGCCTGTTCACCGGCCAGCACACGGGCACTCTGACCATCGTGCAGCGCGGGATGCTTTTCCGCGCGGAAACGCAACGGCTCCGCCAGGTTGCCGCAAAGGGTCTCCACCTCGCCCTTCGCGTCGAAGAAGTCCAGCTCGCGGGATGCCGTCTCCCAGTGCTCGGGCATGGCTCGTCCGGTCAGCAGCCCGGCCAGCCGGGGTTCCTGGGACAGACCGGAAGGCCCGGGCACGAAGCGCAGGCCGTGTTCGAACAGCCGCAGGTCGTACTGCTGCCGGGCCGTGTTCCATGCGGCCGTGCTCACCAGCCCCGGCCACAGGCCGGGGCGCATCACGCTCATGTCGGAGGCGATGGGGTTGGCCAGTGCCAGCGGCTCCACCTCGGGATAGAAGCGCTGCGAGACCTCGCGGTCGATGAAGCTGAAACTGATCACTTCGTGGAACCCGCGCCGGGTCAGGCCTTCCCGCAGCGCCTTCAGGCCACCCGGCGGCGTCACCGGCGGCACCGCGCCCGGCAGGGTGCGCGGCAGACGGTCATACCCGTGCACCCGCGCCAGTTCCTCGATCAGGTCTTCCTCGCGCTCCAGGTCGAAGCGCGCACGCGGAGCCAACACCCGCCAGGTGCCGTCGCCACCGGGCTCCACCACGCAGTCCAGCGCCCGCAGGATGCGCTCCACCTCACCGTCCTCCAGGGCGACCCCGAGCAGACGCTCAATGCGTCCGGCGCGGAGGGTGATCGGCCGTTCATCGTGCGTCGACGGGATGTCCCCGGCCGTCTCCACGGGCCCGCAGGCGCCGCCGCAGATCGCCAGCAACAGCTCGGTGGCCCGCTCCATCGCGCGCGGCACCAGGGTGGGGTCCACACCCCGCTCGAAGCGATGCGACGCATCGGTATGCAGCCCGTGTTCGCGCGCCCGGCCCGCCAGCGCACGCGGCGCGAAATGGGCACATTCCAGGACCACCCGGGTCGTCTCGTCATCCACCGCCGAAGCCGCTCCACCCATGATTCCGGCCAGCGCCAGCGGCTGTGTCTCTCCGGCGATCACCAGATCCCGTTGCGACAGCTCGACCGTCTGCTCGCCGCCCAGCAGGGTCAGGGACTCGCCCTCGCCGCCCCGGCGCACGCGAATCACTTCGCCGGCACGGTCGGCATCGAAGGCATGCAGCGGCTGACCCAGCTCCAGCATCACGTAGTTGGTCACGTCGACAATCGCGGAGAGCGGGCGCACGCCGGCCCGGCGCAGGCGTTCGGACATCCACAGCGGCGTGGGCGCCCGGGCATCCAGGCCCTCGAGGATCCGTCCCGAGTAGATCGGGCAGGCCTGTGCATCATCGACGGTCACGCGCTCGCGTCGATCCAGCGTCGCTTCCACCGCGGGCGCCGGGCGGACCTGCAGCGGCCGGTCCAGCAGGGCCGAGCACTCGCGGGCGATCCCGCGCATGCCCAGACAGTCCGCGCGATTGGGTGTCAGGTCGACCTCCAGCACATGATCGTCCAGACCCAGCGCCGCGCGCAGGTCGCTGCCGATTTCCAGGTCCGCGGGCAGATCCAGCAGCCCCTCGGCGTCCTCGGCCAGGCCGATCTCGCGTGCGGAACAGAGCATCCCTTCGGAGGTCACGCCACGCAGCTTCGAGCGCTTGATGCGGAACTCGCCCGGCAGCTCCGCCCCGATCATCGCGACCGGTGCCACCATCCCCGTATAGACATTGGGTGCGCCGCAGACGATGTTCAGCGGTTCGGCCTCGCCCGCCTCCACCTGACACACCCGCAGGCGATCGGCGTCCGGGTGCGGCTCCACCGCGGTGACGCGGCCAACCCGCACGCCGTGGAACGCCGGCGCCGCCGGCTCGATGGCGTCCAGCTCCAGCCCGGCCATGGTCAGCCGGTGCCCGAGATCCTGCGGGGTCTCGTCGATCTGCAGCCAGTCCTGCAGCCATTCGATACTGATGCGCATTAGCCTGCCTGCCCGAATTGCCCGATGAAGCGGATGTCGTTGTCGAAGAACAGCCGGAGGTCATTGACGCCGTGGCGCAGCATGGCCATGCGCTCCACGCCCAGGCCGAACGCGAACCCGGTGTATTCCTCGGGGTCGATCCCGACATGGCCCAGTACGTTGGGATGCACCATCCCGCAGCCCATCACCTCGAGCCAGCCGGTGTGCTTGCATACGCGGCAACCGTCGCCGCCGCAGTGCACGCACTGGATGTCCACCTCGGCCGAGGGCTCGGTGAAGGGAAAATACGACGGCCGGAAGCGCGTGGCCAGGTCATCGCGTTCGAAGAAGCCGCGCAGAAACGCATCCAGGACCCCGCGCAGATCGGCAAAGGTGATGTCCTCGTCCACGCACAGCCCCTCGATCTGATGGAACATCGGACTGTGGGTCAGATCCGAATCGCAGCGGTAGACCCGCCCCGGCGCGATCGCCCGCAGCGGCGGTTTCTGCTGTTCCATCGCGCGAATCTGCACCGGCGAGGTATGCGTACGCAGCACGCGGTGGGCATCGAAGTAGAACGTGTCGTGCATCGCCCGCGCCGGATGATGCGCCGGGATGTTCAGGGCCTCGAAATTGTGGGTGTCGTCTTCCACTTCCGGGCCCTCCGCCACGCGGAATCCCAGCCCGGCGAAGAAATGCTCGATGCGTTCGATGGTCGACGTGATGGGGTGCAGCGCCCCGCCCGCGGGCCGTCGCCCCGGCAGGGTTACGTCCACCCGTTCGCGCGCCAGCTGCGCCTCGCGTTCGGCCTCGGCCAGCGCGGTCCTGCGCGCCTCGATGGCCTCCGCCACCCGTTCCTTGGCCGCGTTCACCGCCTGTCCCGCGGCCGGACGTTCTTCCGCCGGCAGCCGTCCCAGCTCCTTGAGCTGGGCGGTCAGCACGCCCTTCTTGCCCAGATAATGGACCCGAACGTCATCCAGCGCCTTGAGGTCCGTGGCGGCCTCGACACGCGCTAGCGCCTCGTCGGTCAGCTCCTGCAATTGCTCCACGTACTATCCCCTTTTGCAAACAAAAAAGGGAGGGCCTGAACCCTCCCCTTTCGGGATTCCCGCATGATCCGGGATTGCCGGCCATCCCCTCCTCGCGCGGAGGGCCGGGACGGCGGTGATCCTGCGGGATCTCAGGCCGCCTGGGCGGCTTTCGCCTGTTCGGCCAGCTTGCCGAATGCGGTCAGATCGTGCACCGCCAGATCGGCCAGCGACTTGCGGTCGATCTCGATGCCGGCCTTCTTCAGCCCGCTCATGAAGCGGCTGTAGGACAGGTCGAACTGCCGCGCAGCGGCGTTGATGCGGACGATCCACAGCGAACGGAAGTCGCGCTTTTTCTGGCGACGGTCACGATAGGCGTACTGGCCGGCCTTGATGACCGCCTGGTTGGCAACGCGATAGACGTTCTTGCGTGCCCCGTAGTACCCCTTCGCCTGCTTGAGGACCTTCTTGTGACGGGCGTGAGCGGTTACACCGCGCTTGACTCGTGGCATGTCTCGATTCCTCGGTCAGTTCAACGATGGTTGGGCAGCATCTTGCGCACGGCGGCCGTGTCGGCCTCGTGCACCATCGCCGGGCTGCGCAGGTGACGCTTACGCTTGGTGGACTTCTTGGTCAGGATGTGGCTGCGGTGCGACTGGAACCGCTTGTACTTTCCCGACCCCGTACGGGTGAAGCGCTTGGCCGCACCCCGGTTGGTCTTGATCTTCGGCATTTTCTGCTCCGGCATTTGGACCGGTTCCCCGCAGGGCCGGTCGTTTGTGAAAAGGGCGATCAGGTATGCGGAGACCCGCCGCCCCTTGTCGATGTCGGCCCTACTGCTTCTTGCGGGGCGACATCACCATGATCATCTGACGTCCTTCCATCTTGGGGCGCTGCTCCACCACCGCGATGTCGGTCACGTCCTGCTCGATCTTGTCCAGGAGCTGATTACCCAGCTCCTGGTGGCGCATCTCGCGCCCGCGAAAACGGATGGTGACCTTGGCCTTGTCACCATTCTCCAGGAAGCGCCGCAGATTGCGCAGCTTGACGTTGTAGTCGCCCTCGTCCGTCCCGGGACGGAACTTCACTTCCTTGATCTGGATCTGCTTCTGCTTCTTCCTGGCTTCCTGCGCCTTTTTCGACTGTTCGAACTTGTACTTGCCGTAATCCATGATCCGGCAGACCGGCGGTTCGGCGTTCGGCGAGATCTCCACCAGGTCCAGCCCCGAGTCGCGGGCCATGTCGAGGGCCTCTTCGCTGGTGGTGATCCCCCGGTTCTCGCCTTCGGCGTCGATCAGCCGGATTTTCGAACTCGTAATCTGATCGTTCAGGCGAACGGTTTTCGCTGCGCTAATGGCCTTTTCTCCAGTTCAGGTTCCGGTGCCCCGGCTGGTCACCTCTTTCCCGAGGCGTTCGCTCAGTTCATCCAGGGACATGGTACCGAGGTCTTCGCCGTCGCGGGTACGAACCGCGACCTTGCCCTCTTCCATCTCCCGGTCTCCGAGCACCAGCAGGTACGGCACGCGCTTAAGCGTGTGCTCGCGGATCTTAAAGCCGATCTTTTCGTTTCTCAAGTCGGGCTCGACGCGAAAGCCCTGCTCGCGCAGCCGCCGCGCCACGTCCCGGGCGTAATCATCCTGGCGTTCGGTAATGGTCAGCACCGATGCCTGCACCGGGGCCAGCCAGGTCGGGAAATGCCCGGCGTAGTGCTCGATCAGCACGCCGAAGAAGCGTTCCACCGATCCCAGCAGGGCGCGATGGATCATGATCGGCCGGCGCCGCTCATTGTCCTCGGCGACGTACTCCATGTCGAAACGCTCGGGCAGATTGAAGTCGAGCTGAATGGTGGAGCACTGCCACTGGCGGCCGATCGCGTCGTGGATCTTGATATCGATCTTTGGTCCGTAAAAGGCGCCACCGCCTTCATCCAGGGTGTATTCCAGCCCCTTCTTCTCGATCGCGCCGCGCAGGGCCCGGGTCGCGTGATCCCAGATCTCGTCGGATCCCACGGCGTCATCCGGCCGGGTCGACAGATTCACGTCGAAATCCTCGAAGCCGAAGGTCCGCAGGGTCTCCAGGGTGAGGTCGATCACGCCCATCACCTCGTCCTCGATCTGGTCCTCGCGGCAGAAGATGTGGGCGTCGTCCTGGGTGAAGCCGCGCACGCGCATCAGGCCGTGCAGCGCCCCGGACATCTCGCGGCGGTACACCGTACCCATCTCGCCCCAGCGGATCGGCAGATCGCGATAGGAATGCAGCCGGTCCTTGTACATCAGCACATGGAACGGGCAGTTCATCGGCTTGAGCTGGAACGCCTGATGCTCGTCCTGCATCGGCTCGTACATCGAGTCGGCATAGAACTCGGCGTGGCCGGAGGTGTGCCACAGCTCCAGGTTGGCGATATGCGGCGACACGACGAAGTCGTAGCCGGCCTTCTCGTGCATCTCGTACCAGAAGTTCTCGATCTCGCGGCGGATGCGCGCGCCCTTCGGGTGCCAGAACACCAGACCGCCGCCGGCCTCGTCCTGGATGGAGAACAGGTCCAGCTCCGCGCCGATCTTGCGATGGTCGCGGCGTTCCGCCTCTTTCAGGCGATGAAGATGCTCTTCCAGCTGCTGCTTGTTCGGCCACGCGGTGCCATAGATGCGCTGCAGCATCTCGTTGTCGGAATCGCCGCGCCAGTACGCCCCGGCCACGCTGGTCAGCTTGAAGGCCTTCAGCTTGCCGGTGGACGGGATGTGCGGGCCCCGGCACAGGTCGATGAAATCGCCCTGACGGTACAGCGAGATGGTCTCGCCCCGCGGGATGGATTCGATGATCTCGGCCTTGTACTCCTCACCCATGTTGCGGAAGTACTCCACCGCTTCGTCGCGGTCCATGGTCGAGCGCTCCACCGGCAGATCCTGCTTCGCCAGCTCCTTCATGCGCTTCTCGATCTTTTCCAGATCTTCCGGCGTGAAGCCGCGGTCATACGCGAAGTCGTAGTAGAACCCGTTCTCGATGGTCGGGCCGATGGTCACCTGGGCATCGGGAAAGAGTTCCTTGACCGCCTGCGCCATCAGATGCGCGGTGGAGTGGCGGATGATCTCCACGCCTTCCGGATCGCGGTCGGTGACGATCGCGACCTCGGCGTCGTCGTCGATCTCGTGGCGCACGTCCACCAGTTCGCCATTCACCTTGCCGGCGACGGCCGCCTTCGCCAGGCCGGTGCCGATATCCTTCGCCACGTCCATGATGGTGACGGGTTGATCGAACTCGCGGCGGCTGCCGTCGGGGAGGGATACTGCAGGCATTGCGAAACTCCTTCGCCGACCCATACGCGGGGTCGAACGTCGCTGATTCAGAAAATGAAATGAATTCGGATAACCTTCATTCAAAGGTTATCACGAACCCTGCCCGCCCCGACACGAATCCCGTGCCGACGGCAGGGCGGCGCCCCTGCGCCGCGACTACTCGCCCGCCGTTCCGTCGGCTTCGGGCACGGCCTCATCCAGCGGCACCGGCCCATTCGTCCCCGTGTCTCCCTCGATGATGTCGGTCGACCCCCCGCCCGGATCGGCGTCGTCGGCGTCCATCAGCAGCACGTCCACCCGCCGGTTGCGGGCGCGGCTTTCGGCATCCACGTTCGGGCGCAGCGGGCGGGTATCCGCATGGCCGGTGGCACGCATGCGGGCCGGCTCCACCCCGGTGTCCTCCATCACGTGCACCACCGAGACCGCCCGCGCGGTGGACAGATCCCAGTTGGAACGGAAACGTTCGCTGCGGATCGGCAAGTCGTCGGTATGCCCGGCAATCACGATCTGGCCCGGGGTCTCGGCCAGCACTTCGGCCACCCGTTCCAGCACCGGCACGAAGTCCACGTTCAGATCCTTTTCCCCGATCTCGAAGGCGGCCTGCTCCTCGAAGCGCAGCAGGATACCGGCGTCGTCTTCCGCCATGTCGATCAGCCCCTGCTCGAGCTCGTCCTGCAGGGCCTCGCGCAGGGCCTCGGTGATCTCGTCCTGCTCGCGGTATTCCGGTTCGGGTTCCGGCTCCTCGACGGTGCGCGGCTCCGGCGAGCGGCCTTCGAGGTCGATGACGGTCGGCTCCGGAATGGCGGGCACTTCCTCCTGCACCTCGGTGGAGCCCAGCACCTCGCGCAGCGAATCGGCCATCTGCTCGTACTTCTCCGCGTCGATGGTGGAAAACGCGTAAAGCATCACGAAGAACACCACCAGCACCGCCATCAGATCGGCGAAGGTGGTCATCCAGCGCGGTGCGCCGCCCTCGCCTTTCTTGCTCCTGCGCACGGCCATCTACGAAGACGAACCCTGAGGCTGCCCCTCGGCCTGTCCCTGCTTTTCGAGCTCCTCGGCCGCCTTCTCGCGCTGCTTGCTGGGCAGGTACGGGAGCAGCATCTCCTCGATCATGCGCGAATTGAAGCCCTGGTGGATGCAGTTGACCGCATCCACGATCAGGTTCCGGGTGATGTGCTCGGAGCGCGCCCGCATTTCCAGATTGTCCGCGATGGGCAGGGCCACAAGCTGCGCGAAGATCGCGCCGTAAAGCGTTGTCAGAAGAGCCACCGCCATGCCGGGGCCGACCGCTTCCGGGCTCTCCAGGTTGCCCAGCATCTGCACCAGCCCGACCAGGGTTCCGATCATGCCGAAGGCGGGCGCCTGCTCGCCGATGGACCGGAACACCTTCTGTCCGGTCTCGTGACGCTCCAGCGACAGCTCCAGATCCTCGCGCAGCACGTGCTGGATACGCTCGGGCTCGAAACCGTCCACCGACAGCTGCAGGGCCTTGGCGTAGAACTCGTTGGGGGTCTCCTCGTCCTCCAGTGCCAGCAGCCCCTTCTTGCGCGCGACCTGCGCCAGTTCCTTGGTGCGCTCGATCAGGGCACGGGGGTCATCCTCCTGGTGATAGAGGGTCTTCACCGCCACGCGGAACGAGCTCATCACGTGGCGGAAGGGGAACTTGATGAACGTGGCGGCCATGGTGCCGCCAAACACGATCAGCACCGCCGGAAGATGCCAGAAATCCGCCGCCTGACCGCTCAGGACAATGGCGCCGAAGATCACCGCCAGCCCCAGCACCACGCCGAAAAGAGTTGCCTTGTCCAAGTGGGACTCCGCAGAAAAAGACCTGGATGGAATGGCGTCATCCTAATATATGCGCTCGACCCGTGCGCGGCCGCACGGGTCGCGGCTGTGTCACAATCGCGCCATGAGCAGCCACCCCTATGACGCCCTGACCCCCGAATGCATCCTGGATGCGGTGGAAACCACCGGGCTGCGCTGCGACGGGCGGCTGCTGGAGCTCAATTCCTTCGAGAACCGGGTCTACCAGATCGGCACCGAGGGGGGCGACGGCCGCTCTCTCCCGGTGATCGGCAAGTTCTACCGTCCCGGGCGCTGGAGCGATGCCGCCATCCGCGAGGAGCACGCATTCGCCCTCGAGCTGGCGGCGGCGGAGATCCCGGTAGTCGCCCCGCTGGCGGATGCCACCGGTGAGACGTTCCACGAACACGCCGGGTTCCGTTTCGCGCTGTACCCGCAGCGCGGAGGCCGCAGTCCCGATCTGGAACATCCCGAGGTGCTGGAACGCATCGGACGTTTCATCGGCCGCATCCACACCGTCGGCGCCGCCGCCCCCTTCCTTCATCGCGAGATCATGGACCTTGCCGGTCTGGCCACCGCGGCCCGCGAGGATGTCCTGTCCGGCGCGCATCTGCCGCCGGAGCTGGTATCGGTCTACCGCGACCTCAGTGCCGATCTGGTCGAGCGTCTGCGGGACTTCGAGCCGATACTGGGCGAAGTCCCGGCGATCCGCCTGCACGGCGACACGCATCGCGGCAACCTGCTGTGGACCGATGCCGGCCCGCATTTCGTCGATCTCGACGACGCCCGCACCGGGCCCGCGGTGCAGGATCTGTGGATGTTCCTGTCCGGCGATACGCCGACCATGACCGGACAGCTGCTGGACCTGCTGGAGGGATACGAGGACTTTCGTCCCTTCGACCGCCGCGAGCTGGCCCTGATCGCCCCGCTGCGGGCCCTGCGCATCCTGCGCCACGCCGCCTGGCTCGCCCGGCGCGCGGACGACCCGGCCTTCGTCCAGGGCTTCCCGGTGTTCTACACCCCGCGTTTCTGGGAGGAGCACATCCTCACGCTGCGCGAGCAGCGCGCCGCCCTCGACGAGCCCCCTCTGAACCTGCCCTGAAGCTCCTCGTACGCCCCGTCAGTAGCGTGCGGGGATGTACTTGCCCGTCAGCAGCGGGCCACGTGCTTCCTGGTCGTGGGCCCAGACGCGCGGTTCCAGCTTCGGTTTCTCGGGCGGATGGTCGCTGTAAGGGATATTCTCGAGGATATCGGCGATGCAGTTGAGCCGCGCGTGGCGCTTGATGTCCGCATCCACCATGCGCCAGGGGGCATGCGCGGTATCGGTATGGCGCAGCATGTCGTCCTTGGCCTTCGAGAACTCGTGCCACAGCTCCCGGGACTTCAGGTCCATGGGCGAGAGCTTCCAGCGCTTGACGGGGTCCTCCACCCGCGCCTGAAAGCGGCGTTCCTGCTCCTGCTCGCTGACCGAGAACCAGTACTTGTACAGCTCGATGCCGTCTTCCACCAGCAGCCGCTCGAACGTCGGACAGGCATGGAGAAAGCGCTGCACCTCTTCTTCCGAGGCGAAGCCCATCACCCGCTCGACCCCGGCCCGGTTGTACCAGGAACGATCGAACAGCACGATCTCGCCCGCCGTAGGCAGGTGCGCGGCATAACGCTGGAAATACCACTGCCCGCGTTCGTGGTCCGAGGGTTTCCCCAGCGCGACGGTACGCACGATGCGCGGGTTGCTCTTTTCCATGATGCGCTTGATCACCCCGCCCTTGCCGGCCGCGTCACGGCCCTCGAACAGGATCACCACGCGGCGGCCCTCGGCCTTCACGCAGCGCTGCAGCTTGATCAGCTCCACCTGCAGCCGCCGCAGCTCGCGTTCATAGACCTTGCGCCGCAGCACGCCTTCCTTGTTGTAGTCCTCGGCATAAAAGCGCCGCAGGCGTTCCCCGTCCGCCATCTGCTGTCTCCGGCCATCGCAAACCCTGAGTATGACAGCCCGTGCGGGGCGCGGGCATCCACTCGGGACCGTGACCAAGCATTGCAAGCCCGTGCCGAGTCGGGCAGGGTCGAACCACGCAACGGAAGGAACCGAATCATGGCCGACATCGCCTCCTGGGCCGGGGCCCTCGATCCCTGGCAGATCTGGCTGCTCGCCGCCCTGCTGATCCTGATCATCGACCTCGCCATCCTCGGCGGGCTGATGTCGGGCGGTGGCGGCATCACCCTCGTACTGGCCGGCGGCGCCCTCGGTGCCATGGTGGCCGCGGCCTTCGGTGCCGAACTGGCCGGCCAGCTCAGCGCCGGCGTGGTCGGCATGATCCTGGCCGGCGCCCTGGCGTTCTGGGTCGGCCGCCGCTGGGCCGGCCGCCCGCAGCAGGGGCCGCCGGATGACCCCCGGGTGCGCGACGAGATCCTGCACCTCGAACCCTACAATGGAGGGCTCGGCGTGCGCGTACTGGGCGATGCCTATCCCGCCCGCCCCGAGGACCCGCACCAGACCCTGCAGGAAGGCGACGCCGTGCGCATCCAGCGTTTCCAGGGCATCACCGCCGTGGTCCGCCCGGCCGGCGACGACCCCGGCACCCACTCCAGCCACACCAACGAAGGGAATCCCGCATGAATACGCTCATCACCCTCATCGCCATCGCCGTCCTCGTGGCGGTCTTCCTCAGCATGGGGATCACCATGATCCCGCAGCGCCGCGCCCAGGTGATCGAACGCCTCGGCAAGTACCACCGCACCCTGGAGCCGGGCCTGAACCTGATCATCCCGTTCATCGACCGTCCCCGGGCGATCACGATCCTCACCTTCAAGAACGACCAGCCGGTGGTCCGCACCGAGGACAAGATCGACATGCGCGAGGTCGTGCTGGACTTCCCCAGCCAGTCGGTGATCACCCAGGACAACGTCGGCGTGCAGATCGACGGCGTGCTCTACTACCAGATCATGGACCCGCAGGCCGCGGTCTACGGCACCGAAAACCTGGTGCTGGCGATCCAGACCCTCGCCCAGACCTCGCTGCGCTCCGAGATCGGCACCATGGAGCTGGACAAGATCTTCGAGTCGCGCCAGGAGATCAACGCGCGCCTGCAGACGGTGATGGACGAGGCCGGCAACAAGTGGGGCCTGAAGGTGAACCGCGTCGAGATCCGCGACATCGACACCCCGCAGGAGATCCGCGAGGCGATGAACCAGCAGATGGTCGCCGAGCGCAACCGCCGCGCCACCGTGCGCGAGGCCGAGGGCTACAAGGAAGCCGAGATCCAGAAGGCCGAGGGTGACAAGCAGGCGGAGATCGCCAAGGCCGAGGGCCAGAAACAGGCCGCCATCCTGGTAGCCCAGGGCGAGAAGGAGGCCATCCAGAACGTCATGGCCGCCCTCGAGGGCAAGGCCGAGGACCCGATGGCCGGCGTGCAGTACCTGATCGCGCAGCGCTACATCGAGATGCTGCCCGAACTGGCCAAACAGGGCGACCGCGTGTTCGTGCCGATGGAAGGCACCGCCCTGCTGGGATCACTGGGCGGCATGCGCGACCTGTTCGGTGCCGGGGCGATGTCCAGCGTCGACAGCCCGGCCGCGCCGGTGAGCGGCTCCCCGGCGCAGGGCAGCTGACACCGCGCCCACCCGGCAGGCACAAAGCGGTCGGTCCGGGGAACGGACCGACCGCCACGGCCTTGCCTCACCGGCCTCGCCGCGGCGCCTGTCCGGCCGGCGCCGTGGTACGGCCCGCACCCGACTCAGTGGGGTTCGTGGTGGCGAGCCGCCAGGATGGCCGCCGCCACATCCCCGGGTTCGATACCCGGGGCATCCAGCCCCACTCCGGACATGGCCGTGGCCACCGCATCCTGCAGCACCGGCTCCTCCAGCGGGATCCCCTGCAGGGCCTCCGCGACCCGGTCCATGCCGTCTTCGGGGAACACCGTGAAGTCGCCGGACAGCAGGAGATCGGCGATCTCGTCGTCCTTCTCCATCAGCTGCGCGCGGATCAGCCCGCCCGCCGCCTTGTGCGCGCCTTCGGTGAGATGCGTGCCCGCGGCGATTTTGACGCCCATCTCCACGAACTTGCGCCCCTTGCGATAGGTCCACTCGGGATCCGCCAGGGCCTGCAGCTGTTCATCGATAGCGGCGACCTCCTCGGCCGTCGGCTCGCTCAGCTCGACGTCCACGTCCAGCTCCTCGCCCACCCGCTTGAGGAAGGCGTCGCGCACCGTCTCGCGCGGCGGCTTCTCGCCCAGCTCGCGGGTCAGCGTGGTGATATAGTCCTCCATGCCGGCACGCAGCTTGTCGCGGAACTTCTCCGACGGCACCTTCAGGCACTGCGCCATGGTCGCGGTGTCGAAATCGAACATGAAACTGCCGACCATCACGGTGGCGTCGCCGATGCTGGCCGCGCCGGTGCCGCCGATCTTGCGCCCGTCGACGTGGATGTCGTTCACCGGACGGAAGGTCGCGTTGACCCCCAGATCCTGATAGGTGTGGATCACCGGATCGATGAACTTCTGATAGATCTGCGAGACGATGCGCGGGGCCTTCGCGCTCGGGTAGATGAAGTGGAAGAACATCTGGTCGCGGTCCAGATACACCGCGCCGCCACCCACATGCCGGCGCACGATGGGGAGGTTCTGTTCCTCGCAGTACTCCTCGTCCACCTCCAGGGCGATCTCCTGATGCAGCCCCACGCAGACGTAGGGATCATCGGGGTTTACCAGGGTCAGGACCGGATCGTCGTCCGGCCCCATCGCCTCGGCCACGCCGTGGTACACGGCCTGGGAACGCAGTGCGGGCTGCTGCCCGAAATCGATCACGCGCAAACGCATCTTCCTTCCTCTGATCGAGCGGGGCCGCGGCCCCGGTATCCATGACGGCTCCGGTCGCGGGCCGGATCAGAACTCAGCGTACCAGACCACGCCAAAGCTGCGGCCGGGGGCGAGGATCTCCTGCGCGCCACGCGCCGGGTCGATCTGATCCTCGCGCTGGCCGGTCACGTGCTCGCGGTAGGCCTTGTCGGCGATGTTGTTCACCTGGAAGGTCAGCTCGTTGTGGCGCAGCAGACCGGACGGCTGGAAACGATAGCCCACCAGCAGATCCCCGGTCGCGAAGCCGGAAGTCTCGCGTTCGGTGTTATCCGTGAAGCGGTCCGCCGTGCGATCCTGGCGCGCCACCGCACGCAGCCGGCCTTCCCACTGCCAGCCCTGCTCCACCGAGCGGCGCAGCGCGATGCTGGCCTCCGGCGGCGGCATCTCCGCCAGCGGCTCGTCGAACCGGCTGTCGCGGTTCTCGCCGCGGATCCAGGTGCCGGTGAACTCGCCGGTCACGTGTTCGGTGAACGGGCGCTGGACCTGCAGCTCGACCCCGCGGATACGCGCCTCGTCGAGGTTGACCGTCTGGCGCTGGCCCGCCTCCGGAACCACGCCGCCGATGTAGTCGCGGATCCGGCTCTCGTAGGCGGAGACCATGTAGCTGAAGCCCTGCAGATTGCCGCGCGCCCCGATCTCGAGGGTCCGGTTGCGCTCGGGATCCAGCTGCGGATCGGCCTGCCAGAAGTTGCCGTCGCTGTAGGGGTAGGTCAGGAACCGTTCGATCAGGCTGGCCGAACGATAGCCTTCGGACAGGCTGACATAGGGATTGACCTCCTCGCGCAGGTCCCAGTTGAAGCCGGCCGACCAGCTCAGGTTGTGATCCACCTGCTGCAGATCCCCGTCATGGCCGGAAACCGCATCCGCATCCCCTTCCACGCGGTCGTAGCGCACCCCGAGGTTCAGAGTGCCGGCATCGAGGAAGGTCTCGTGCTGCACGAACACGCCCTGCGAATCGATCTGTCCGTCATCGATCAGATCCATGAACAGTGCGTCGTCGTCATTCGGCCGGAAATCCTGGTTCACGTTACCGATATAGGAATCCGGACCGGCCCGCAGGCGCCAGTACTCGGCACCGACCAGCAGGATCTGGTTGTCGGTCGGAAACAGTTCGGTCTGAATCCGCGCCCCGTCGGTGGTGAAATCGGTGTCCGAGACGCGGTAGTCCCGCCCCAGCGCATGGCTCCAGTCGTAGTTGCCGCGCGAGAGCTCCTGGCGATAGATCGAGGCCTCGACCCGGGGTGCCCAGGCGCCACCGAAATCGCCCCGGTAGGTCGCCTCCAGCAGGTCCCGGGTCTGCGTCGGCGTGTAATGGGTATTCAGCCCCTGAGGCGGCGCCTGCATCCGCAGGGCCGCTTCATCCGGATCATTGGGATCGAGGTTAGCCGGATCCATGGGGTTGAACGTCCGCGACGCCAGATACCACACGTCCTCGCGCTCGTCGCGCTGGGCACGGAAACCGAGTTCGTGATCCGGCGTCAGGCGGGTGCGATAGCGCAGGTGATAGGCCTCCTGGCGGGTCCCGCTGTCGTCCAGGCGGTCGCCGTCGCCCATGCGGTAGTCGTCGGTATCCAGATAGGCGGTGGAGAAGTCCAGCACGTGGCGTTCGTTGGAGGCGGTCACCCCCAGCGCGGTGCGCAGCCCGCGATCCACCGAGCTGTAACCCAGACGGCTCCAGGCGTTCATTTCCTCTTCTTCGGTGAAATCGCCGCTGCGGGTAATGATGTTGATCACCCCGCCCATCGCGCCGGAACCGTAGAGCACCGAGCTCGGGCCGCGCACGATCTCGATGCGTTCGATCAGGTCCATGTTCACGTAGGAGGCGAGCGAGCCGCGCGCCGGCGGCTGCATCGCGTTGACCCGCACGCCGTCCACCAGCACCAGGACCTGGTCACGCTTGAGCCCGCGGATGATCGGGTCCTGCCCCACCGAACCGTCCACCGCGGTGGCCAGGCCCGCCTCGCCACGCAGCAGATCACCGACGCCCACCCCCGGGCGGTTGCGGATTTCGTCGCGGTCGATGACCGTGACCGATGCCGGCGTATCCTCGATCAGGGTCTCGTAGCCGGTGGCCGTCACCGATACCGGTGCCAGCTCCACGGCCTCGTCCTGGGCCAGGGCCGCGCCCGGCAGGGCCAGCAGCGTGGCCAGAGTCGTCTTCCCGATGGTACGTTGCGTCATGGTGATCTCCCCCGTTCCGAAGCCGCGCAATTTAGGCACCTGACGGCCGGGCCGCAAACCGATCCCCACAGCTCACATGGACTTCATCAGGAGACGTTGATGTACTGCAATCGGCTGTACCCGGAAATCGGGCCCGCGAGGGGCGGATGAAGACCCGTCCGCTACTGGGCTGGCGCGAGTGGGTGGGGCTGCCGGAACTGGGGCTCGACTGGATCAAGTGCAAGGTCGATACCGGCGCGCGCAGCTCGGCGCTGCACGCGTTCGCGATTGAAACCTTCCAGCGCGACGGGCACGAATGGGTCCGTTTCGGCATGCACCCGCGCCAGCACGACAGCACGACCGAGACCTGGTGCGAAGCCCCGGTGCTGGATGTACGCCCGGTCACCGACTCCGGCGGCCACCAGAGCGACCGCTACTTCATCCGTACGCCCGTACGCATCGGGGAATCGCTGCTGCCGGTAGATCTGTCCCTGACCGCTCGCGATACCATGCTGTTTCGCATGCTGCTCGGGCGCGAGGCGATGCGGGGCCGGTTTCTGGTCGACCCCGGCGCATCCTTCGCCCTGGGGAAACCCCCGGAGCAGCCCGACAGCCTGCAGCAGGACCACGACGACGAACCCGCAACCAGCCCCCGGGAAACCCCATGAAGATCGGCATCCTGTCGCGCAACGCCAAGCTCTACTCCACCCGCCGCCTGGTCGAGGCCGCCCAGGAGCGCGAGCACGAAGTGCGGGTGGTGGACCCGCTGCGCTGCTACATGAACATCACCGCGCACAACCCGCAGATCCACTACAAGGGCGATATCCTCGATGAATTCAACGCGGTGATCCCGCGCATCGGGGCCTCGATCACCTTTTACGGCACGGCGGTGCTGCGCCAGTTCGAGATGATGAATGTCTACCCGCTGAACGAATCGGTGGGCATCTCGCGCTCGCGCGACAAGCTGCGCAGCCTGCAGCTGCTGTCACGCCGCGGCATCGGCCTGCCCGTCACCGGCTTCGCCCACTCGCCGGACGACATCGAGGACCTGCTGGACACGGTCGGCGGCACCCCCTGCGTGATCAAGCTGCTGGAGGGCACCCAGGGGCTGGGCGTGGTGCTGGCCGAGACCAAGCAGGCGGCCGAGAGCGTGATCCAGGCATTCATGGGGCTCAAGCAGCACATCCTGGTGCAGGAGTACATCAAGGAGGCGAAAGGGGCGGATATCCGCTGCTTCGTGATCGGCGACAAGGTGGTTGCGTCGATGAAGCGCCAGGCGAAAGAAGGCGAGTTCCGCTCCAACCTGCATCGAGGAGGCAGCGCGGCGCTTTGCCGCATCACCCCGGAGGAACGCGCCACCGCGGTGCGCGCGGCCAAGGTGATGGGCCTGAACGTCTGCGGCGTGGACCTGCTGCGGTCCAATCACGGCGCGGTGGTCATGGAGGTCAATTCCTCGCCCGGACTGGAGGGCATCGAGGCCGCCTCGGGCAAGGACGTCGCCGGGATGATCATCGATTTCATCCAGAAGAACGCCAAGCCCAACCGCACCAAGACCAAGGGTCGCGGCTGAATGGCCGGACTGCCGCGGGCCCGCCGCAACCGCCCGGTCACGCTGGGCGACACCACCGTGCAGCCGGGCGAACGGCGCACGGTCGAACTGGAAGTCGGCAGCCTGTACACCCATACCCCGGCGCACATGCCAGTGCAGGTGGTCTGCGGCCGGCAGAAGGGGCCCGTGCTGTTCGTCAGCGCCGCCATCCACGGCGACGAGATCAACGGCGTCGAGATCATCCGGCGCCTGCTCAAGGTGCCGGCCCTGCGGCGGATGAAGGGCACGTTGCTGGCGGTGCCGGTGGTCAACATGCACGGCTTCATCAACCAGAGCCGCTACCTGCCCGACCGGCGCGATCTCAACCGCGTCTTCCCCGGATCCCGCAAGGGCTCGCTGGGGGCCCGGGTCGCACGCCTGTTCATGCGCGAGATCGTGCACAACAGCACCCACGGCATCGACCTGCACACCGGCGCGATCCACCGCTCCAACCTGCCGCAGATCCGCGCCAACCTGGACCACCGCGAGACCCGCGAGATGGCGCAGGCCTTCGGCGCACCGGTGATCCTCAACTCGGCCCTGCGCGACGGCTCCCTGCGCGAGGCCGCCGCGGAGCGGCAGGTCCCCATCCTGCTGTACGAGGCCGGCGAGGCCCTGCGCTTCGACGAGCTCTCCATCCGCGGCGGGGTTCACGGGATCATCGAGGTCATGCGCTATCTGGGCATGCTGCCGGCGCCGCCCCGCCAGCGGCGGCGCAAGGAGCCAGTGATGGCGCGTTCCGCCAGCTGGGTACGCGCACCGGAAAGCGGCATCCTGCGGATCTTCGTGCGCGAAGGGGACCGCGTAACCCGCGACCAGACCCTTCTGGCGATCGTCTCCGACCCGTTCGGCGAACGCGAGACCGAAATCCGTGCCCCGGTATCGGGGATCGTGATCGGCCAGTTGCGCCTGCCCCTGGTGAACGAAGGCGACGCGGTCTTCCACATCGCCCAGTTCCACCGCACCGACATCGCCGTGGAACGCCTCGAAACCTTTCAGGAGGACCTCGAGGCGCCGGGCTACCCCTACGCAGACGGCGGCAACGGGCGCGGCGAAGGCCCCTGAGAGGCCTCCGCCCCCGCCCCGACGGCTCAGGACGCCAGCGACCGCTCCAGCTCGGCGAACGACTGGGCCGGCCCTTCGGGGGACACATCCACCCCCAGCTGGCGCCCGATCTGGGTGGCCGAGAACAGCCCGCACACGGCCTCGCTGCCATCATCCCGGCGCAGCACCACCAGGGCATGCTGACGACCCGATTTCTTCAGGGTCCGGACCACGTCGCCCACTCGCGAATGTTCGACCTTGTCCAGATCCATCGCTTCCAGCTCGCTGACCCTGCTCATTACGTGCTTCACTTCCACCGCCTCGCGGGGGATCCCCTCTTCCTGGGCCGCCCGCACCGGGCCCTCGCCCATGATGTCGCGGGCCGTCACCACACCCTTCACCGAGTCCTGCGCATCGACCACCAGCAACAGACGGACCCCGGCATGGATCATCCGCTGCAGCGCCTCGTCGGCCCGCATGTCCGCCATGGTCGTCACCGCCGGCACCTTGCGCAGATCGGTCATGGCGCGATCCGCCGGTGAATCCGGTGTCACCCGCGGCGCCAGGACACCGTCGCAACGCAGCACGGCGGTATCCGCGGACAGCGGGCGAGTCTGGATGGGGGCAAAGCTGTTGTTCATGAACCGCTCCTTGACGTGGTTGCACGGCCCTCGCGCGAACCCCGCACGAAGGTCATTCCCTCGGAGTGTAGTCAGAAATCTTCGTTCAGTGTCATTGAGGCTGCCGCGACGACATGAATCCACGCCGACTCGGACGGGCCGGCCAGCGGCTTTCCGACCACATGGCAGGATGAATTCGGTGGATTGATATTGACCCCCTAGATACAGCTGAAAAGCTGCAACCACTCGACTGTCGAAAGTCGAGCCCTGTATCGTTATGGACTGGACGCATACAAGGCTTGTATTGGAAATGACACCCACTCGATGTTCCTTCGAGTTCGTGTTGCCGCGGACTGGTGAAGTTGCCTGCCACGAACCGCTGCAGCACCCGGTTCACCCGGTCGCTCCCGAGGGCTCTGCCGGCAGATGGTCCGGTGAAAGCACTTCACCGGGTCTTCCAGGTTGATCCCGGACGGTTTTGCCAGCGTTGATGTGTGCCTGCTCACGGCACTGATCGCCGGTTCCCTTTCCGGCGTCCTCGCGGCACTCGCTTTCCGGCTGTTGTTTCGCCGCATGAAGGCCTCCGAACGAACGCTAAAAATCAGGCTGGAAGAGTACCGGCAGGCTGCCTCGCAGGCCCTGGTGCCCATCGGAGAGCAGGCAGACAAAACCGATCTCGCAGCGACGCTCCGCCGGATGCTCCACTCTTCGGGGGAGACTTCCGCGCAGTTGCGGGCGCAGAAGGAGCTCCTCCAGCACCTCCACGACCTCCTGGAAAATAGCGAAGATCTGTGCGGCATCGCCGATGCCGATTACCGCTACATATGGGCCAACCGCGCCTACCGCGAACATTACGGGCTGACTGACGGGGAGCTCGTGGGGCGTTCACTGCCCGAAATACTGGGCGCGGATTATTTCGAGCAAACGGTCAAACCCTATCTGGATCGCTGCCTGGGCGGGGAGACTGTGAGGTACGAGACCGAGCGCACCACGACCGATGGCCAGCGCCGTCGACTCCGGGTGAACTACTATCCGCTTGGCCCTGGTCTCGACCGGAAACAGCGGGCGGGAGCGGTCATTACCGACGTCACCGACCTGCGTACGGCCGAGAACGAACTGCAACGCCAGGCCCACCTGATCGAGATGGCCGGCCAGATCGCCCGCGTCGGCGGCTGGTCAGTATATCTCGATGACGGGCGAATCGCCTGGTCACCGGTGGTCGCCGAGATCCATGGCATGCCAGCGGGTTACGCCCCGCCGATCGAGGAGGGGATCAACTTCTACGCGCCCGAGTCGCGCGACCGGATCCGCACCCTGTTCAACGACTGCATCGAACGGGGGCTCCCCTACGACGAAGAGCTGGCCATCATTGACACCGAAGGACAGCGCAATTGGGTACGTGCACTGGGCGAACCGCTTTTTGATGCTGAAGGCCGCATCGTGGGGGCCCAGGGGGCCTTCCAGGATCTGACCCGCCACCGCGAACGTGAGCGCCAGCTCCACCAGTTCCGCCACATTATCGAGCAGAGCCCGGCGGCGGTCGCCGTCACCGACCTGGAAGGCCAGATCGAATACGTGAACCCGGCCTTCGAACGGGTCTCCGGCTATTCCAGAGATGAGCTGTTGGGCCAGACACCGGCCCGGATCCAGAGCGGCAACACGCCGGACGAGGTCTATCGGGATCTTTGGGGCACCATCACCGCCGGGGAGACCTGGACCGGAGAGATCCAGAACCGGCGCAAGGACGGAACCCTGTTCTGGGAACAGGATGTCATTTCGCCGCTCAAGGACGAACAGGGTCGGGTCATCAACTACGTGGCGATCAAGCAGGACATCACCTCCCTGAAGAAGGCCGAGGAGCAACTTCGCCGGCTCGCCTTCGAGGACGCCCTGACCGGACTGCTGTCACGTTCTGGCTTCGAACGGGCGCTGCAGGAACGGATCGATGGGGAGCACTGGCATCCGGCCGGTATCCTGGTGATCACGGACATCGCGGCACTGCGCGACATCAACGAGTCTTACGGCTACGAGGCCGGCGACTGGCTGCTGAAGGAATTCGGGCAGCGTCTGAAAGGACAGGCGGGCGACCACGGCCTGGCCGGCCGGATCGGCGGCGACGAATTCGTTGTGTTCCTCCCCGAACCCCGCGAGCCGCCGGAACTCGAGCTGGGCGAGCTGCACGACGCATTGACCGCGCCCTTCGCGATGCACGGCGCGGAGTTCGAGGTCGCGATTCGCATCGGCTTTACTCGTATGGGTACCCGGCGTCGCACGGCGGAGGATCTGCTGCACGAGGCGGAGCTCGCCCAGTTCCGCAACCATGCCGAGGTTTCCCAACTATGGTCGGCGTTCACCCCTGAACTGCTCGAGGAAACCCAGCAGCGCATCGACCTCACGCGCGACCTGCGCGAGGCCCTCAAGGAGGACCAGCTCGAACTCCACTTCCAGCCCAAGGTGGACCTGGCCAGTGGCCAGCTGGTGTCCTGCGAGGCGCTGCTGCGCTGGAATCACCCCGAGCGCGGCCTGCTCCCGCCGGACCTGTTCATCAGCCTGGCCGAACAGAGTCAGCAGATCACCGCAGTGGGCGACTGGGCGCTCGCGCAGGCCTGCCGGCATCTGCGCGAATGGCGCGATGCGGGCCTGGAACCGGTCCGTGTGGCGGTCAACGTGTCGCTGACGCAGTTCGAGGTCGGCAACTTTGCACGACGCGTGCAAAGCATCCTAGAAGTATCGGGGGTCGCCCCCGAGGAACTGGCACTGGAGGTTACGGAAGGGGTGTTCATCGGGCAGTCTCCCGCCCTGTTGCAACAGATACGCGTCCTGCATGAAATGGGCGTGCGCCTGTCCCTGGACGATTTCGGCACCGGCTATTCCTCGCTGCTTTACATCAAGGAATATCCCTTCGACGAGATCAAGATCGACCAGGGCTTCGTGTTCCATCTGCTGGACGAACCTTTCCATCGCCACATCGTGGAGACGGTGGTGACACTGGCCCGGGCGATGGATGCGGAAGTCATTGCCGAAGGCATCGAGTCCGCGCAGGTTGCGGAGGCCCTGCTGGAAATGGCCTGCCCCTTCGGACAGGGCTATTACTACAGCATGCCGCTGGAAGCGGAGGACTTCCGCTGGTTGCTGGAGCAGCGAGGGCGCCTGCCGCTGGGCAGCACTCACCCGCCATCGACCTGAACAACCGGAGTCCGCATGGACCGACCCGAAAACACACTGCAAAAGTTCGAAACCGGTATCGTCGGGCTCGACCGCGCCACTCGCGGCGGCCTGCCCAAAGGCCAGGCGACGCTTGTCCTCGGCCAACCCGCCGCCGGCAAGACCGTCCTGTGTCTGCAGATCCTGGCCCGAGCGGTGGAACAGGGTGCACGCGGCGTTTTCATGACCTTCGAGGAATCGCCCGAGCAGGTGAGGCGCGACGCCGCCTCGTTCGACTGGGGCGCCGGGCTGCTGGACTCCGAACGCTGGCAGCTGATCGACGCACGCCCGCATCCGGGGGCCGAGGCGGCCGGCGAATTCGACATGGGAGGCTTGCTGAGTGCCGTCACGCCCGCGGCCGACGGCGATGCAGGCTGGGTGATTTTCGACGGCATCGACCAGCTCCTGCAGCTCCAGCCAAACCCGCATGCCGCCATCGAGCAGATCCGCCGAATCAACGATCACTGCGAGACCCACGGTCAGGCGGTGCTGATCACCGGCAAGGCACGGGGTGACGGCCCCGCACCGGCCTGGCTGGAGGGCATCGAGTTCCTGTTGTCGTCGAGCCTGCTGCTGTCGGCGCGCGTGGTCCAGCAGAAGCTCAACCGCTCACTGCGCATTACCAAGTATCGGGGAAGCGACCATGTCGCCGACGAAATGCCAATGCTGATCGATGGCGAGGGCATTCAGCTCCCCTACCACGAGGCCCCTCCGATCGGTCAGCCAGCGGCCGGCAGCGAACGGCTGACCACCGGCATCCCGCGTCTGGACAGCCTCCTGGATGGCGGCATCCATCGCGGTTCCAGCCTGCTGATCTCCGGTCGCCCCGGGACCGCCAAGAGCACCCTGGCGGGTACCTTCGCAGAGACCCGGGCAAGGGAAGGCGGACGCGTGCTGTACATCAGTTTCGATGAGCTGGAATCGGCCTACGTGCGCAACCTGACATCGGTGGGCATCGACCTGGCCACCCCGATGGCCCGCGGGGTCGTCCATTTTCAGGATTTTTCCGCCTACGCCTCCAGCGTCACCGAACAATTCCTCGCATTGCGACGCCTCATCGACGGATTCGCTCCCGACTGTCTGATCATCGATCCGGTCTCCGCCTTGCTGAAAGCCAGTGCCACCGAAGGCGCCCATCTGGCGACCGAGCAGCTGACCGATCTGGCCCGGCGACGCGGCATCACCACCGTCCTGACCGCACTGAGCGGTGTAGAGGACCCGGAGGGAGAAGCCACCCTGGGCTATGTCTCCACGTTGGCCGATACCTGGATTGTCGTCGGTTACAACGAACGCGGGGGCGAACGTAACCGGTCGCTGTCCATCGTGAAATCGCGCGGTTCGGCTCACTCCAATCAGCAGCGCGAACTAATCCTGTCCGACAGCGGACTGGACCTCGCGGATGTTTACGCATCCGGCTCGGAGGTGCTGATGGGGACGGCGCGCGCGATGAAGGAACGCGAGGATCAGGAGCGGGAGCGCCAGCGACAGCTGGAACGCGAACGTCGGCGCCTGGACCTGGAACAGCGCATCCTGCAGGCGGAGAAAGAACAACAGCGCCTGGAGGCCGAACGCGACCACCTGGATCGGACAAGCGGCGAGACGGATCGTCTGGAACACGATTATCACGAAGAAATCCGCCGCCGCCGGGACCCGGATCACGATCCGGAACCCTTCAAAGAAGGTCAGCATGCCGACGGAGGAAAACAGCATTGAACGAGAATCAGGACCATGGCGAAGCCTCCATCCCCGTGCTGACCCTCTTCGTAACCGGATCGGCACCCCGCTCGCAGCGCGCGCGGGCCAACCTCGCCCGAATGCTGGAGCAAATCGGCCGCTCCGACATGCAACCTCAGGAGGTCGATCTTCTAGAACAGCCCGAACAGGGCATCACCCAGTCGGTGTTCGCCACGCCATCACTGCTGAAGACCGACACCCATGGCGAAGTCTCCGTGCTCTACGGGGATCTGTCCGAGGAGGAGAAGCTGCGGCGGTTCCTGGCCGAACTGGGAACCGACGGGTAAACCGGAAGATGGCGTCCCCGGCAGGATTCGAACCTGCGACCTACCCCTTAGGAGGGGGTTGCTCTGTCCAGCTGAGCTACGGAGACGCGGGCGGGAAACCGGATTATACGCGTGGCAGACAGCATGTCGAAAACGCCGCCCGGTTCGCCTGCAAGCAGGCTCCTGCCATTCCGCTCGCATCGGGTGCGATTCAAACTTAACGGGGCGGCACGGGGTGGCGCCCCGCGCGCCGGCGAACTAATGTACGGTCATGGAGAAGCTGAACTCGGAGCAAACCGGCCGTCTGATCGATCTGCTGTGCCCGCTGGTAGGGGTGCGTGGCGAGGTGGACGGACATGTGGTTGAACTGGTCGACATCCTCGACGAGGGGCCGGGCGGTCAGCCGGGCATCGCGCTGATGGATGCCGGGGTGGACCGCAGCATCCAGACCAATCAGTACGGTGATCCGCTGTCGCGCCATTCCCGGGTGCGGACCCTGCCGTTGCTGAGCGAGGTGGAACCCGATCTGCATCCGGTGCTGCGCGCGCTGATCCCGGCCGAGGTGCTGCAGCGCTGCCGGGAGGAACTGCGCCCCGAAGACTGAACCGGTGCCTCAGTCCCGGTTGCCGTTCAGCGTTTCCCGGGCTTCGACCTGCTCCAGCAGCGGTTCCAGTTCCGGCCAGACATTCTCCAGCAGTTGCGGCTGCGCCTCGGCCGCCGGATGGATCCCGTCGTCATGCATCATCACCTCGTCGTCGGCCACGCCGTCCAGAAAGAACGGTTCGAAGGCCAGCTCGCGTTCTTCCGCCAGGTCCCGGAACACCGCCTCGAAGCGGTCCGTATACTGGGGACCGTAGTTGGGCGGGATGCGGATGCCCAGCAGCAGGGTCTGCGCGCCCGCGGCGTCGATGGCATCCAGCATGGCCTCGAGGTTCTCGCGCATGGCGGCGGGCGCCAGCCCGCGCAGGCCATCATTGCCGCCCAACTCGAGGATGACGACATCCGGCTCGACGCGTTCCAGCTCGTCCGGGAGGCGCTGCCGGCCGCCGGCCGTGGTCTCGCCGCTGATCGAGGCGTTGTGCACTCGCCAGCTGCCATCCCGCGCTTCGAGGCGATCTTCCAGCAGGGCCACCCAGCCTTCGTCCTCGCTCATGCCCCACGCCGCGCTGAGCGAATCGCCGAACACCAGCAGGCGATGGGTGTCGTCCTCCGGGGCCTTGTGGGCAGAATTCTCCTCCGGCGGGGAATTCGCGGCGAGCGGAAGACTCAACAGCAGGGCAAGATACCCAACGACCAGCAACGGGAAACGCGACATGGATGCATCCTCGCAAGCAGTACTGGAAGCCACGGACCTGCGCCAGCGGGTGGAGGGGCCCAGCGGCACGCTGGACATCCTTCGCGGCGTGTCCCTGGCGGTCAACCCGGGCGAGACGGTCGCCATCCTCGGCGCCTCCGGCTCGGGCAAGTCGACCCTTCTGGGTCTCCTCGCGGGTCTTGACGCCCCCAGTGGCGGAGAAGTTCGACTGCTGGGCCAGACGATCAGCGAACTGGACGAGGACGGCCGCGCGGCCCTGCGCGCCGGACGGGTCGGTTTCGTGTTCCAGTCGTTCCAGCTGCTGCCGGCCCTGACCGCGCTGGAAAACGTCCTCCTGCCACTGGAGCTCAACCCGGAACACGCGCAGCAGCCGGCCGCGGAGCTGACCCGCCGCGCCCACGAGGCACTGGAGCGCGTGGGACTGACCGAACGCGCGCGCCACTATCCGCACCAGCTCTCCGGCGGCGAGCAGCAGCGCGTGGCGATCGCGCGCGCGATCGTCGACCGGCCGGCCATCCTGTTCGCCGACGAGCCCACCGGCAACCTCGACGGACGCACTGGCGAGCGCATCATCGAACACCTGTTTGCCCTCACCGACGACCCCGAACCGGGTCGCACCCCCGCTGCCCTGCTGCTGGTCACCCACGACCCCGAACTGGCGCAGCGCTGTGATCGCATCATCCGCATCCAGGACGGGGTCCTGGCATGAGTCCGGCGGCCGGACTGCATCATCCGCTGCGCCAGCTGCGGGGATGGCTGCGAGGCACCCGCCAGGAGTGGCGTTCGGCCGAACTGCGGGTGCTGGCCGCCGCCCTGGTGGTGGCGGTGGCTGCGGTGGCCGCGGTGGGCTTCTTCACCGACCGCGTCGATCGCGGCATGGCCGACGAGGCGGCCTCCCTGCTGGGCGGGGACCTGTCGGTGGTCGCGCGCGACCCGATCCCCGACGAGTGGGTGGAACAGGCCCGCGAGCGGGGACTGCAACAGGTGCGCACGGCCGCCCTGCCCTCGGTGCTGTTCGGCGCGGAAGACCGCTCGCGACTGAGCTCCCTGCGCGCGGTGGATCCCGACTGGCCGCTGGTGGGCGAGGCCCGCATCCGCGACACCGAGGGCCGGGAACGGACCGTGACCGAGGGCCCGGAGCACGGCGAGGCCTGGCTGGAAGGCAGCCTGCTGAACGACCTCGGTCTGGAGCCGGGGGATACGGTCACCGTCGGCCGCCGGGACCTGGAGATCACTGCGGTCCTGACCCTGGAACCCGACCGCGGCAGTGCGCTCACCGATCTCGCACCGCGCCTGCTGCTCGCCTACCAGGACCTGGAATCGACCGAACTGATCGGCCCCGGCAGCCGCGTGCGCTACCAGTTCCACCTGCGCGGGGCGGACAGCGCGGTGGCCGGGTTCGAGCAGTGGCTGGAACCACGTCTGGAGGCCGGGCAGCGCATCCAGGGCCTGGAGGATGCCGATCCGGAGCTTCGCGCGGCGATCGAGCGCGCCGAGCGCTTCCTCGGCCTGGCGTCGCTGATGGCCGTGCTGCTGGCCGGGGCCGCGATCGCGGTGGCGGCGCACCACTTTGCCCAGCGCCGCGCCGACTCGGCGGCGATCATGCGCGCCCTGGGTGCCAGTGCGCGGCGGGTGCTGGCGGTGTATTTCGGGCGTGTGCTGCTGGTTGCCCTGATCGCCTCGCTGATCGGGCTGGCCATCGGCTTCTCCGCGCAGTTCGTGCTCGCCGCCCTGCTGGGCGACTGGCTGGACGCCGATCTGCCCGCACCCGGCCTGCGACCGGTGGTGGCCGGGCTGGGCGTCGGCCTGATCACCGCCGCCGGCTTCGCCCTGCCGGCGATGCTGCGCATCGGGCAGATCCCGCCGCTGCGGGTGCTGCGCCGCGACATCGGCCTGCCGTCGGCCTCGGTGTGGCTGTCGGGCGGGCTGGCGGTGGCGGCCTTCGGCGCCCTGCTTTGGTGGCAGGCGGCCGATGCGCAGCTCGCCCTGTGGGTCCTGCTGGGTACGGCCGGGGCCCTGCTGATCCTCGGCCTGCTGGGGGCGGCCCTGGTGCTGGCGGTACGCCCGCTGCGTGACCGCGGCGGCATCGCGCTGCGTTTCGGCCTGGCCAATCTGGCGCGGCGCGGCGGGCTCAGCGCGGTGCAGCTGGTGGCTTTCAGCGTGGGCATCCTCGCGCTGCTGCTGCTGGCGATCGTGCGCGTCGACCTGCTGGAGGCCTGGGATGCCAGCATCCCCGAGGACGCGCCCAACCACTTCTACGTGAACATCCAGCCGGGGGAACAGGACCGGCTGGCCGACCGCATGGAAGAGGCCGGGCTGGAACGGCCGCAGATGGACCCGATGATCCGCGGCCGACTGGTTGCCATTAACGACCTGCCGGTGGGGCCCGAGGACTTCGACGACGAGCGCACCCGACGCCTGCTGGACCGCGAGTTCAACCTGTCCTACGCGGAGCAGCCACCGGAGCACAACCCGGTGGTGGAAGGCCACTGGACCCTCGACCAGCCGGATTCCGACGGGCTCTCGGTGGAGGCCGGGCTGATGGAGCGCCTGGGGCTGGAACTGGGCGACAGCCTGACCTTCCGCATCGGCGGACGCGCGGTGCGCGGGACCATCACGAACGTGCGCGAGGTCAACTGGGACAGCTTCCGGGTGAACTTCTTCGTCACCGGCGCTCCCGCCCTGCTGGGCGAGCAGCCGCGCACCTATATCACCGCGTTCCGCCTGCCGGAGGACATGCACGACGCCCAGAGCCGCTGGCTGCGCGATTTCCCGGCGGTCACCGCGATCGATGTCAGCGCGATCCTGGAGCGCGTGCGCGACATCATCGAACAGGCCACGCGCGCGGTCGAATACGTGTTCCTCTTCACCCTGGTGGCCGGGCTGACGGTGCTGTTCGCCGCGGTCCAGGCGACCCGCGACGTCCGCCGGCGCGAGGCCGCACTGCTGCGCACCCTGGGTGCTCGGCGCCGCGACATCCGCAACGCGCTGCTGGCCGAGTTCGGGACACTGGGTTTCCTCGCCGGGCTGCTGGCCGCGATCATCGCCACGGTGATCGGGGCCCTGCTGGCCTGGCAGGTGTTCGACTTCGACTACCGGGTCAACCCGATGACGTTCGTCTACGGGATCGGCGGCGGCACCCTGGGCATCGCGCTGGCCGGGTGGCTGGGAACCCGGCGGGTGCTGGATCAGGCACCGCTCACGGTGCTGCGCGGGCCGGAGTGACGCGGTGGTTCAGTGGCCGTACATCACGCCGGTATCGAGGAACCCGAACAGCACGAGGAAGGCCAGGATCCACACATAGATGGAGAACACCTTCAGGCTGGAGCGATAGAGGAAGAACAGCACCATCTTCAGCGACACCACGCCGACCACCGCAGAGGCCACGAACCCGGTGATCAGCGCACTCCACGGCAGATCGCCCAAGCCGTCGTGGTTGAACACGTCCAGCGACTGCACGGCGGTGGCCGCGAGGATGGTCGGGATCGCGAGGAAGAAGCTGTATTCCGCCGCCCAGCGCCGCTTGAGCCCGCTGAACAGGCCAAACACGATGGTCATGCCGCTGCGGCTGAGCCCGGGCACCAGGGCAAAGCCCTGGGCCACGCCGATCACCGTCGCGATGCGCGGATTCAGCTTGCGCAACCCCAGCGGGCGCCGGCTCAGGCGGTCGGTCCACCACAGCAGCACGCCGGTCAGGGTCAGGGTCCCGGCGATCAGCACCGGGTTGGCGAAGACGTGCTCGAAGGTCGCCTTGAGGGTGAAGCCCACCACGGCCGTCGCGGCCACCGACAGCACGCACAGCATCCCGAGGCGGAAGTACAGCATCTCGCGGCGCGCGTCGCCATGGCGCGAGGCCCACTGCCAGCTCTCGCGCACGATCCCGCCGGAGAGCTGCCACAGGCTGCGGCGGAATACGTAGACGATCGACACCAGCGTGCCCACGTGCACCACAAGATCGAACAGGATCATCTCCGGGCTCTCCGGCGGCGGCAGTTCGTGGCCCTGGCCGATCAGCCAGTGCTGGGTGAGCACCAGGTGCGCGGTTGAACTCACCGGCACGAACATGAAAATACCCTGTACGATCCCCAGCAGGGTCGCGATCCAGATCGCCATGGCCGTTCGCTCTTGTCCGCGGGCGGGAAAGGCGCCGCAGTATACGGAAATCACACCACGAAATCGCCGGGCGCCGTCCCATGCCCGTCAAGGATGAACCCATGCATCGCTTACTGCACCACGCCCCGCGCTCCGCACGGCGCGTCCTGACCGGCACCGCCGGCCTCTTCCTGCTGCTGGCCCTCGTCCCGGCGGCGACGGCGGCGGCCGACTGCCCCGCCCCGCCGCTCGACCGGCTGGCGTCCCTGAGCGAACTGCGCAGCGGCGCGGTGGACGAAGACCGCCGGGTGGTCGCCGAGGGCACGATCAGCGGGGTGTTCTACGGCGACGACGCGCTGGGTGGCTTCTACCTGCAGGACGACGCCACCACCCCGCCCACCGGGCTGTTCGTCTACGCTCCCGGGAAAGACGACGCCGACCTGCGCCCCGGCGATCACGTGCAGATCCGCGGCCGCTTCGGGCGACACCACGGGCGGCCACAACTGTCCCGGTTGCAGGAGCTGGAGCGCTGCCGTCGCGGCGAACCACCCCAGACCGTGACCCTGCACCTGCCCGACGACGCCGCCCGCCTGCAGGATCTGGAAGACGTGCGCGTACGCTTCGACCAGACCCTCACGGTCATCGCCAACCGCGAGCTCGCGCGCTACGGGAGCCTGGACCTCGCCGCTGGCGGGCGCCTGCGCCACCCGGGCCAAAGTGGGGCTTTCGGCGAGCCCGATGACCACGACCGCCGCATCGTGCTGGACGACGGCAGCTACCGCGCGAACCCGGACCCGGTGCCCTTTCTCGACGGCCAGGGGACCCGGCGTACCGGCAGCCGCGTGACGGACCTCACGGGCATCCTGACGCATGCCTTCGGCGCCCACCGCGTGCACCCGGTGGCGCCCCCGGAATGGGAAGGCGGCGAGCGTCCCGAACCGCCGCCGGCCCCGGCGGACGATGTCCTGCGCATCGCGACGGCCAATCTGGAAAACGACTTCGTAACCCTGGGCGAGCGCGGCGCACGCAATGCCGCGGAACGGGATCGCCAGGTCGCCAAGCTGGATGCGGTGCTGGACGGCCTGGCCATGGATATCCTGGCGTTCATCGAACTGGAAAACCGCTCGGCCGCCGGGCGCGAACTGCGCCAGCGCGTGGATGCCCTGGACGACGCCACCACGATGCAAAAGCTCGCGCATCCCGACAGTGGCAGCGATGCCATCCAGGTCGGACTGCTGTACGACCGCGAGCGCGTGGAACGGCTGGGGAGCGCGGCAGACAACGACCCGGTCCACCACCGCCCGCCGCTGCTGGGCTGGTTCCGCCCGCGCGACGGTGGCGAACCCTTCGGCGTAGTCGCGGTGCATTTCAAGTCCAGGACCGGCTGCCCGGAACACGGCGACATCGATCGCGGCCAGGGCTGCTGGAACCAGCGCCGCACCGAACAGGCGCACCGGCTGGTGGAATGGATCGCGGAACAACGCGCGGCGCAGCCGGGCGAGCCGCCGGTGATCATCGCCGGCGATCTCAACGGCTATGCCGCCGAGGACCCCCTGACGGTGCTGCGCGAAGCCGGCAAACAGGACCTCGTCCACGAAGAGCCCGCCACGGCCTACACTTATGTCTTCCGCGGCCGAACCGGACAACTGGATTACCTGCTCGGCCCGCGGCCGCTCGCCGGGCGCGTGATCGCCGCCGACACCTGGGCGGTCAACGCTGACGAACCGGTGTTTCTCGGCTTCGATGGTGACCGTCCGGGCGAAGGCCCGTGGCGCGCCTCCGACCACGATCCGGTCTGGCTGGACCTGCGTTAATGATCAGCGCGGCGTGTTGTCCACCGGCGGGGCGTCCGCCGAGCCGTCCGTTCCGGACTCCCCCGCCGACACTACCCGCACCGGGAAAGGCTCGCCGGCCAGCGAGCCCAGCGTGCGTTGCGGAAACGGGATGTCGATGCCGGCCCGGTCGAAGGCCTCCTTCACGGCGGGATGCATCCGGTTGCGCAGTTCGAGGAAGTTCTCCCGCTTCGCCCACACCGAAAACTGCAGCTTGAGCGCAGAGTCCCCGAACTCGAGGAAAATGAACAGTGGCCGCGGTTCTTCCAGGCAAAGCGGTTCGCGGTCGGCCACGTCCATCAGGGTCTCGCGCACCCGGTTGATGTCTTCGCGATAGGCCACCCCGATCTGCATGTCCAGGCGGCGGATGGGAAAGCGCGTCAGGTTGGTCAGCTGCGATTTGACCAGCGACTCGTTCGGCACCCGCACCATCAGGTTATCGAAGGTACGCAGCTTGACCGACAGCATGTCGATGGACAGCACCTCGCCGGTGACATCCCCCACCCGGATCACGTCGCCCACGGCGAACGGGCGTTCACCGATCAGGAACAGCCCGGAGATCAGGTTGGAGGCCGAGGTCTGCGACGCAAAGCCGATGGCGACCGTGAGGATCCCCGCCGCACCCAGCAGCACGGTGAGATCGAAGCCCAGCTCGCGCAGCGCCGACACCACCGCCAGCACCAGCACCAGATAGAAGCCGATCCGGCGCACCAGCATCGCCTGCTGGGCATCCAGATGCCGACCGGCGATCCGGATCAGGGTGCGCGAGACCAGGCGCGCCAGCAGCAGCCCCACGCCCAGGTAGATCGCTGCGCGCACCCAGGCCAGCACAGCCTCCGTGGTGATCAGTTCGATCCCCCGCGCAATCCAGGATCCGTCTTCCATGTCGCCTCCTACTGGAACAGCGCGCTGAAGGCGCGCAGGCTGAAGCGGCTGCCCCCGGCCTCGCGCGGTTCAGCCACCCGCTCGGCCCGGGGCACGTGCGCGGGCGGCCCCTCGCCCAGCTTGACCTCGGCCATGTCACGCTCGGGCTCGCGCTCCAGACGCACCCCCGGGGTCCACAGCCGGCCATGCGGATCGGCGTACACCGGCAGCCGCGTCACCGGCAGCTTGATCCGTTCCAGCAGCAGGGTGTCCGCGGAACCGTTGCGTACGATCAGCGGTGTCACGATGCGGTGAACGCGTTCCGGTACCTCGTCGAGCGCCATGCGGGCCGCGGTGCGGCTCGCATAGCACAGTTCGCCTTCCACCGTATCGGAGCCGAACCAGGTGTCCGAGGCCGGATAAGCCGGAAACTCGTGCACCCGGGCATCGCCCAGGCGCAGCTGAACCCACGCCGGCGTGCTCACGTACAGGATGACTTCGCCCCCGGGAGGCACATGAAACGGGGCTTCGGGCCGACTGACCACCGGGCGATCCGCCAGGGCCACCCCGAGGGACGCGCCGACATCATCACCGGTGCCGGCAAAGCGGCGCTGCTCCGCGGGCTTCTCCGGCACCGGCTTCTGCGCGGGCACCACGCGGCGAAAACCGCTGTCGTCCGGGTCGCGTTCGCGCGCCAGCCACAGGTCCCATTCGCCGGCGCGGCGCTGCAGCCAGAGATCAAGCGGCCCGATGGACCAGTGGCCAATCTCCCCCGGCGGGAGGTGGACGGGGCCCCACCAGCCGCTGTCGTGTCCGGATCCTGCGTGTACGCGTACGCCCATGGGACCTCCCCGTTGCCCGTTTGCCACTGTAGTGCGAAGTGCGGCGCGGAAGAAGCGGCCAGCGGCAGCGCAATCAGGACCGAATTCAGAACAGGTCGAGCTGGGAATCGTCCGCCGAGCGTGGCCGGGCCGGCGGACGGAATTGCGACACATCCAGATCGCCCGACCAGCGATCCAGCCCGCTGCGGCGCCGGGCCAGGACAAAGCGCTGCCCCAGCAGATCGGCCCAGGCCCCGGAACCCCGCATGCGCTGGCCAAAGCAGGAATCGTACACCCGCCCGCCGTGCGCCTCCCGCAGCCGCGCCAGCACATGCTCCGCCTTCAGCGGCTCGTGGGTCTTCAGCCATTCCTCGAACAGGCCTGCCACCTCGCGCGGCAGACGCAGAAGCACATAATCGGCCGATACCGCGCCGGCCGCGGCCGCAGCCTCCAGCAGCGCCTCGGTCTCGCCATCCGTGAGCACCGGAATCAGCGGCGCCACCAGCACGCTGACCGGAACCCCGGCCGCGGTCAGTCGCCGAATGGTCTCCAGGCGCCGCTTCGGCGCCGCGGCACGCGGTTCCAGGCGACGGGACAGACCCCGGTCCAGAGTAGTCAGCGACACCGCCACCTGTGCCAGCCCGGCGCGGCCCATCGGCCCCAGCAGGTCGAGATCGCGCTCCACCAGCGCCGACTTGGTGACGATGGACACCGGATGGCCGGTCTCCGCCAGCACCTCCAGCAGCTCGCGGGTCACGCCCCATTCGCGTTCCACCGGCTGGTAGGCATCGGTGTTGATGCCCAGCGCGACCGGCGACGGCCGGTAGTTGCGCGCGCCCAGTTCGCGGCGCAGCACGGCCGCCGCTCCGGTCTTCACGTACAGTTGGCTCTCGAAGTCCAGCCCGGGCGACAGCCCCACATAGGCATGCGCCGGCCGCGCAAAACAGTAGGCACAACCGTGTTCGCAGCCCCGATAGGGGTTGATGGACAGGGTAAACGGGACATCCGGCGAGTCGTTGCGCACCAGCAGGCTGCGCGGCGTCTCCGGGGTTACCTCGGTGCGCAGCGCGCGGGCGGGTTCGTCGTCCCCGACCCAGCCGTCGTCCACGGGTTCGCGCTGCAGGGGTTCGTAGCGGGCGGCCGGCCGGCTGGCGCTGCCGCGGCCGCGCGGGGGCTCACTCGCCATCGAGCCTTGCGCACAGGGCCCGGAAATAGCCGGACTCGGTGGCCAGGCCGGCGTCACCACCGCTGCGCCCGCGCTCGCGCGCCAGACGGTCCAGCAGCACGCGCAGACGGCGCGAATGGCGTTCCCGGCCCGCGGAATCTTCGGCCTCGCGCAGCAGGGCCTCCACCGAGGCGATCTCGCCGCGCAGCCGGACCTCTTCCGGCACGTACCCGGAATTCTTCATGATGCGAAACGCCATGCGCATGTCTTCCGGCACGTCGCGGTCATCGTCCAGCTCCAGCGGCCGCCCGGCGCCGGGCAGATCATCGAATTCCCCGCGCCGCGCGGCATCGGCCAGCTGCGCCTCGATCTGCGCCTCGCTCAGCAGCATGGCGTCAAGCAGCACCGCCCTGCTGAGCCACCGGCAGCATCCACAGCGTCAGCGACAGCAGGATGGCCGTCAGGCTCACCCCGAAGATCGGCAGCATCATCACGCCTGCCAGCGGTTCGCGCCGGAACAGCCGGATGCCCATGCCGCCCAGGCTGATCGCCCAGCCCACGGCCACGAAGAACGAGAGCGCGTTGATCTCCCAGGTCCACAGGGCAATCAGGCCCAGCGGCAGGCCCAGGTTGAGCACGACCAGTCCCATCTCCTGAGAACCCGCAGCCTTGCCGGCCGACAGGGCGTAGGCATAGGCGGCCCAGATCATCATCAGGCCGAAGCCCAGGGCACCGGCCGCAGGCGACTGCAGCGGGGCGCGCAGGATGGCCGCGCCCGCCGGCTCCAGCTGCACGCCAAGCCCGATGATGGCCGCGGCCACCCCCAGGCTGATCAGCAGCCAGAACCAGAGTGTTCCTCGCTGCACTTCAGGTTCGGTCACACTGTCCCGCACGTTGACTCCTTGCGAAATCGCATTGAAAGGTTCTGTTCGGAGAGACCGCGCCAACCGCCCCGTGGTTCAAACCCGGGGACGGCGCAGGCTTCACTCGGCCACCCGCCAGGCGATGGTCTCGCCCGCCCGCAGGGGCACACCCGGATCGTGTCCGAACAGGACCGCCTCGGGCACCGTCCATTCCGCGCGCTCCAGGGTGATGGTGCCGGTGTTGCGCGGCATGCCGTAGAAATCGGCACCATGATGGCTGGCGAAGCCCTCCAGGCGGTCCAGCGCGCCGGCAGCCGCGAAGGCCTCGGCGTACAGCTCGATGGCCGCATGCGCGGAATAGATGCCCGCGCAACCGCAGGCCGACTCCTTGGCGTGGCGCGGATGCGGTGCGGAATCGGTCCCGAGGAAGAAACGCGGATGCCCGCTGGTCGCCGCCCGCACCAGTGCTTCCCGGTGACGCTCGCGTTTGAGGATCGGCAGGCAGAAATGATGCGGCCGCATGCCGCCGGCAAACAGCGCGTTGCGGTTGTACAGCAGGTGCTGCGGGGTGATGGTCGCGCCGACGTTGTCCGGCGCGGATTCCACGAAGGACACCGCCGCCTCGGTCGTCACGTGTTCCAGCACGATGCGCAGCCCGGGGAAGTCGCGCACCAGGCCCTGCAGGTGCCGTTCGATGAACACCGCCTCGCGGTCAAAGATGTCCACGTCCGGGTCGGTGACCTCGCCGTGGATCAACAGCGGCAGACCCGCCTGCTGCATGGCCTCGAACACCGGATAGCAGCGGCGGATGTCGGTGACCCCGCTGGCGGAATGCGTGGTCGCCCCGGCGGGATACAGCTTGACCGCGTGGACAAAACCCGACTGCCGCGCCGCGTCGATCATCCCGGGCGTGGTCTCCTCGGTGAGATAGAGCGTCATCAGGGGCTCGAAGTCGGCCTCGTCGGGGAGTGCCGCGAGGATACGGTCGCGGTACGCGGCCGCCGCGTCCACCGAGGTCACCGGCGGCTTGAGGTTCGGCATCACGATCGCCCGGCGAAAGCGCCGCACGGTGTCCGGCAACACCGAGGCGAGGATGTCCCCGTCGCGCAGGTGCAGGTGCCAGTCGTCGGGACGGGTCAGCGTCAGGCGTTCCATCAGTAATCCTTGTCATCCACCGAAGTGTTCACGGAGTGCGGCATCGCTCCAGCCGTCGATCTCCACGGTCTTGTCGCGGCCGGTCTGGCCGCTCACCACCCGCACCGAATCCGCCGGCAGCCCCAGTTCGGCCGCCAGCAGGCGTTCCACGGCGCGATTGGCACGCCCCTTCTCCGGCGCGGCCCGCACCCGCATTTTGAGGGCCTCGCCCATCCAGCCCACCACCGCATCCTCGCGGGCACCGGGGGAGACGCGCAGCTTCAGTCGGGCCAGGGCCACGCGGTATCAGGCCGGACGCGTGGCCATGTAGGCGGAGAAGACCCCCAGCTGCACTTCACGGTGGACGTCCTCGAAGCCCACCGATTCCAGCGTCTCCATGATCTCCTCCGGGGGCACGCACTGGTCAATGGTTTCCCAGAAATACCGCATCAGGGTATGCCCGTCCGGATCACGTGTCAGCACACGGCTGAGAAACGGGATGAAATCGCGGAAGTAGAAACGGGCCATGACCATCTGCCGCTTCGTCCGCGGACGCGAGACCTCGAGGATCATGCAGCGACCGCCGGGCTTGAGCGCGCGAAAGTACTCCGCAAACGCCTCGCGCAGATCCCGCACGTGACGCAGACCGTAGCCCATGTACACGCGGTCGAACTGCTCGCTGGCGACCGGCAGATCCTCGGCCAGCCCCTGGATGAAGCGCGAATTCAGCTTGCCCCGCGCCACATCGATCATCCCGCGCGACGGATCCACGCAGGTGATGCGCTCATCGCCGGTGATCTTGCGGATCTCTTCGGCCACCGGCCCGGTCCCGGTCGCCACATCCAGGACCTCCATGTCCGGCTGCAGACCGGACTGCTTGAGCGAGTAGCGGCGATACGCCTGCCCCGTACCCAGAAAACCGAACCGCAGGATCCGGTCGTAGTAGGGCGCGGTGCGGTCGAACAGGTCGTCGACGAATGCGCGCTTGTTGCTTTCGTCCCCGTAATAGTCCTTGAGGACAGGATGCGGTTTCCGCTCCGGATCGGTTTCCATCGGTTCTGCTCTCCCCTGTGCCCGGTGCCGGGCCGGCCCAACAAGCCGCGAAGTGTACCAATTCCCGGCGCGCCTCACCCCCCCTTTTCGGAGGTGGTCAGAACGTCGCGCTCGAATTCCGCCACCGGTAGCGGCCGGCTGGCAAAGTAGCCCTGATAAAAATCGCAGCTCAGCGCACACAGCGCCTCCAGCTGTTCGGCGGTCTCCACGCCCTCGGCCACCACGGTCAGCCCCAGCCCGTGCGCCATCGCCACGATCGCGGTGGTGATCGACTGGTCATGCACGTCATCCTCGTGCACCACTCCGGCGATGCCGTCGACGAAGCTCTTGTCGATCTTGAGGGTGTCCACCGCAAAGCTCTTCAGCTGCGACAGCGAGGAATAGCCCGTGCCGAAGTCATCCACGGCGAAATGCACGCCCCGCCCCCGCAGCGATTCCAGAATGCGACGGGCCCGCTCGGCATCCGCCATCAGCGCGGACTCGGTGATCTCCAGCTCCAGGCATTCCGGCGGCAGTCCGTGCTCGTCCAGGGTGGCGGCGACCTGTTCATCCAGCGCCATCCGTCGGAACTGCAGCGCAGACACATTCACCGCCAGCCGGATCGGAGGATAACCCGCGTCCAGCCAGGCCCGTCCCTGCCGGATCACCTCCTGCAGGACCCAGGTGCCCAGCTCCACGATCAGGCCGGTCTTCTCCGCGACCGGGATGAAACGACCGGGCGACACGCGCCCCAGCACCGGATCGTTCCAGCGCAGCAGGGCCTCGGCCCCGATGAGGCGCCCCGTCGCGATCTCGTACTGCGGCTGGTAATGGACCTCCAGGTGGTCATGCTCCATCGCGCGGCGCAGACGTGAGCTGAGATCGATGCGCTCGCGCGCCGCCTCGGTATAGGCGTCCGAGTAGTAACGATACGACCCGCGCCCCTCTTCCTTGGCGCGCGACAGCGCGGTGCCCGCCTGCTGCAGCAGCGCCTCGGAACCGGCCCCGTGATCCGGGAACAGCGCGATCCCGACGGTCGCCACCACCTCGACCTCCACTCCGTTGCCGAGGTCGCAGGGCTCGGCCAGGTGGCGGATCATGGATTCGGCAATCATGCCGGCGTCGTCCGGGTGGGCCAGATTCTCCACCACCACCGCGAATTCGTCCCCGGCCAGCCGCGCCACGGTATCGGTTCCGCGGCGCTCGCGCTGCAGCCGGATGGCCGCGCTGCGCAGCAGGGCATCGCCGGCGGCGTGGCCGTGGTTGTCGTTGACGTCCTTGAAGCGGTCGAGATCCACGATCAGCAGCGCCAGCACCCCGTTGCGCCGCCGCATCAGCGAGATGCCATGGCCCAGACGTGCCAGCAGCAGGCGACGGTTGGGCAGCTCGGTCAGCGGATCATGATGCGCCAGGTAGTCCAGCTCCTCCTCCGAGGCCTTGATCCGCGAGATATCGGCGAACACCGACACGTAATGCGTGAGCCGGCCCTGCGGGTCGTGCACCGCCGTGATGCTCTGCAGCTCGGGGAACACCTCGCCGTTCTTGCGCCGATTCCAGATCTCCCCCTGCCAGTACCCGTAGAGCTCCAGCTGCCGGAACATGTTCTGGTAGAAGGTGCGATCATGCCGGCCGGACTGGAACATCTTCGGCGTACGCCCGACCACTTCGTCCTGGGTGTAGCCCATCAGCTCGGTGAACGCGCGGTTCACCGACAGGATGTGCGCCGTACTGTCGGTGATCACGACGCCCTCGCGGGTATTCTCGAACACCACCGACGCCAGGCGCCGGCGTTCTTCCTCCTCGCGCCGCCGGGTGATGTCCTCCACCGTGACCACAACACGGTCCAGGCTGCCGTCCGCATGGCGAGTACACTTCAGCGAGAGGTGTGCCACCATCACGCTGCCATCCGCCCGCAGCAGGCGCTTTTCCACGTCATAGCCGTCGCGCCGGCCTTCACGCATCTCGCGATCCAGATCGGCACCCAGGGAACGGTCCTCGGGGTGCGCAAGGCGGTCCCAGTCGAGCTTCGCCAGTTCTTCCGGCCGGTAGCCCAGCATGTCGCCCAGGCAGTCGTTGACGCGCTCCCAGCCCTGACCACCCGGCCCCGAGACCGCCATGCCCACGAACGGCATGTCGAAGAACACCCGCAGCAGGCGGTCCTGTTCCGAATGCGACTGCATCAGCCGCAGGTTGCGCTGCAGCCATTGCTGACGCCCCACCAGCGCCCCGGCGCCGGCCATCAGCAGCCAGACCAGCAACAGGGCGCCGCCGGTCCATGCCGCCTGCCGATGCGCCCCGGCCACCAGGGGCGCGCGGTCCCGCTTGACCACCACCGACCAGTCATCGAGCTCGAGGCCACGCACCGCCGCCAGACGACCATTATCCTCTTCGCCCAGCGATCCGATCCGCACCGCCTCGCCGGAGCCGCCGCGCAGCAGGCGGCTCTCCACCTGCGAAAACTCCGCCGGGGGTTCCACGCGCCGGGCGGACTCACCGTCCAGCCGCATCACCACCGGCGCGCGGTCGGACGGATGACTGACCAGCCAGGTCGCCGCATCCCCGTCTTCCAGGTCGATGGCGGCCCCGAGCAGCGGTGCCAGGCGATCCAGATCGGCGGAAAACAGCACCACCGCCAGCGGTTCCGAGTCACGATCGGCGGGATGATGCAAAGGCGCGGCCCAGTGCAGCCGGGTCGCCCCTGCGTCGTCCACGCTGTCCACGTGCGCCCGGCTGACGGCTCCGGTCTGCATCGCTTCCACGCGGGCCGCCCTGGCCGCCGCGCGCTGGAAGGACGCATCTCCCGCAACCAGCAGTTCCGCGTGTTCCTCCGCCCCCAGGATCGCCACGGAGCGATAACCGTAGGCCGTCCGGATCGCCTGCAGGCGGTTCTCCAGCGTAGTGCGTGCGACCTCGGAGTCGTGGCGCTGCAGCGAGCGGACAAACGCGGTGAAACCGCGCGCATCCGCCAGGATTCGGGCATCTCCGGCGCGTTCCGCCATCCACCGATCGACCAGCCCGCCCTTGAGAAAGGCAGTGGCCCGCAGTTCTTCGCGCACCTGCTGATCCGCGGTGGCCTGAGCGATATGGAACGTGCCGAAGGCGACACCACCGACCGAACCGGCGACCGCCACCGCGAGGGCGACCCAGACCCAGGGCTGGCGACCGCGCAGCAGTGTCAGACCGCCGCCGTTACGCGTCCGCGCGCCCCGACGGACCCCGAATGTCCGCATGGCCAGGTACAGCAGTCCGCCACTCACCCAGACGAACCCCAGGCCCTTCAGCAGACTGACCCGGGTCAGGCTCGCCTCGATCCCGAAGCTCCACATGAAGAGCATGTCGGACAGCGCGACCCACAGGGAGCCCGCCACGAGATAGCCGAGCGCGATCAGTGCGGCCGCGCTGAGTCGAAACACCGGGGCACGGGAAGACATCAACACCGGGCTCCGGCTGAAAGACAAGACACGTAAAGGAATCCCCTGTGTGAAAACCCCGGCTCTGCGGCCGGTTGAAGAATGGAAGCTTCCCCCTCGACAAGCCCCCCGGCTCGCACGCATGGTCTACGCTTGAATCAGGGGCTTCACGGGAACGGCATACGCCCTCGAGAATTTTACGCCCCCAATCCTGTCACAGTATTGAGCTGGATCAAGTCACCAACGTGCGACCATCCGAAAAGGAGCCGCCCATGGACGTCAAGAACGAGAACGGCATCGTCACGCTGACGCTGGACAAGAAAACGGCCAAAAGCATCACCGAAAACCTGACGGAACTGAACGGCGAGGTCCGCAATGGCGCCCGCGCGCTGTCTTCGGTTCTGCAGCAGGGCGTGTACGAACTGGACAACGAGTTCCGCCAGCCGCCGCACGCATTCGACGAACATGCGCCGCGCCAGCCCTCGATCGAGGACTGAACCAGCGACTCAAACGGGAGGAATGATCATGAATCTGGTCAAGGCCGAAAACGGCGAAATCGTCATCCGCATGCCCGTCGACGAGGCCTCGGATGCGCTGTACACCCTGCGCAACCGGGCCGACGAGCTGGACGACTGCGAAGACCTGACCGAGGCCCTCGAAGCCGCCGGCGTACCCATGCCCGAAGAGGAAGACCACCGGCGCTACGAATACATGCCGCCGGTCGACTGACCCGCCGGTTACCCGGTTGTGCCGTGCGGGGCCGCCCCGCACGGCCGGTTTTACGACCCCTTCATCGGATCATTGCGTCCAGCGGGTTATCCTGCGGCAGGATCCGCATCCGGCCCTCGCGCAGCTCCTGTGCCACACCCTGCAGGCTGTGCCGTCGCGCACTCACCCCGTCAAGCGACACGAACAGGAACCGCCGCGTGGCCTCCCCCCGCCATACCAGCGCCATGCGCCGCGCCTCACCGGTGGTGCGGTCGACCATCTCGTACCAGTCTCCCACCCGGGCGCGACTGGCTTCGAACACCCAGGCATCGTCCAGATCGGTGACCAGTTCGGGATCGTCGTCCTCGTAGCGCAGATGCCGCCGATGGCGGATCCGCTCTTGCGGGTCGAACGCCTCGGCGTCCGCCGTGGCCCGCATGCGCGCAAGATGCGCCCGGCCCAGCTGCTCGACGACCCGGCGCAGCCTTTCCGCCTCGACACCGGCCTGCTCGCCCGCCGCCTTGAGCTCTGCCACCCGCGGCTGGATCTCCGCCGGCGTCGCTCCGCGACAGATCGCTTCCACCACGCCGCGGATCGCCCGGCTCACCTCCTCGTCCTCGCCGCCGTCCGCCGCCAGCAGGTCTTCCCAGGCCGCCTCCACGGAATCCGCCGCCGTTTGCGGCAGGGAGGCCCCGGTCTCCAGTACGCAGACGGTCAGCGAACGCCGTGCACGCGCCGCGCGTTCCTCGGCCTCGAAGGCCTCCGTGCGCGGCTCCTGGCGCCGGTGCCAGCGCGCGTCTTCCTCCTCGATCGCGGCCAGCCAGTCCTCCAGCAGCGCGCGCGCACCCTCCCGGTCCATGCTGTCCGCCTCGTGACGCAGGCGTTCGACCGAGTCGCGGATGCGTTGCAGATAGGCGTTCACGCCTTCTTCGCCACCGTCTCCTTCGGCATCGTCCGCCTCCGGACTCACACGGATCCCGGTGTTGATCACGCTGCCGATCCACAGCCGCAGCGGATGGGAGCGATCCCGGAAGAACGACAGATCACGGATCACGACCCGCGCCAGCGCGAACTGCATGTCGGCGATTTCGGCCCGCACGCGCGGATTGAAACCGACCTGGCGGAAGATGTGGTCGAACATCCCCTGCAGCAGGTCGAGAATGAACGGCGTCAGATCCTCCTGACTGCGGGCCTGCTCCGCCGCGGCCGGGGCATTCCCGGAAGCGTCCCCCGCACCGGCATCCCCGTCCGGTCCGGAACCTGCGGGCGCACCCCCCGCTACGGACGAGCGCGGGCCACTGCCGGTGGCCCGCGCCAGCTCGGCGGCCCAGCGGGCCCAGGCCTCGGGGGCATCTTCCGGTGACGGCATCTCCGGCCCGCCCCGGGCGGACAGCGGACCGAGATCGGCGTCCGGCGGCCGCACTTCGGAACGGCTCGCAGCGGCAGCCGGATAGGCCTGCCAGCTTGCCGAGCTTTCCCGCTCGCGCGCGCCGCCAGCCGCGGTGCCGGCTTCGGGCTCCTCGGTCACCAGGCCGCAGGCATCCACCGTTTCCACCACAAACGCCATCATCGGCGCACCGGAATCGCGCAGACAGCGCAGATAGCCCTGCATCAGGTCGAGAGTCAGCGCGGTGCGCCCGAAATACCGTTCCGCCGCCTCGATCAGTCGCTCGTACCAGTGCAGCGGCGACCACGGCGCCCAGTTGGGATGTTCGAAGCGCCGGTCCTCGCGCGCCGCCTGGACCAGCATGAAATACGAATACCGATTGTTCTCGCGCACCGAGCCCTCGAGCTGGTGGCGCAACGAACGCCGGCTCGACTGGTAGTCATCGAGGATGTGCAGGCCGGAATCTCCGCCCGCAAACGCGATGCCCGAAAAATCGTAGTGCGGCGGGTACTCGGGATTGCGCAGATCACCCGCCAGGGCGTCGCGGAACTCCTGCAGGATGGGCGTGGCATAGGCCCGCAGCTGCGCTGCCCACTCCAGGGCTTCGCCCTGCTCCTCGCGCCAGGTCGCCCCCTGCTCCCATTGTTCCAGCGTGGTGTTCAGGCAGGCTTCAAGATGACCGACCACCCGCGGGACAATGCCGGCCGCCAGCTCCTCGCGCTGGGTCGCCGACAGCCCCGCGAGGCCCTGCCAGTCGCCATCGGCGGTCATCGCCGCACCCGGGGCGCGCGATCGGACCGGTTCAAGCGTCGCCGCCGATCGGCTGACTGCCGACCTGGATCATCCCGTCCTGCACCCGCACCGGAAAGGTCGGGATGGGGTCCTCGGCCGGCGGCGTGAGTGCCTCGCCGGTGTGCAGGTCAAATTCCGCGTCGTGCAGCGGGCAGGTGATGCAGTCGTCGTCGATCGTGCCGCCCGCGATGGGGAATTCTTCGTGCGAGCAGAGGTTTTCGAGGGCAAAGTAGCGGCCATCCACGTTGAACACCGCCACTTCAGTGTCCCCGGCCTCGAGCAGCCGGTGGTCTCCGGGTTCAATCGAGCCTTCCGGCCCCACGTCGATCCATTCGCTCATGTGCGTCGTCCGCTCGTTGGTCAGTGGATGGCGTTGTCAGTGGCTGGCGTTGGCGGCGGCCGTCGCCTCCGCATTCACTTCGAGCGAACGGCCACTCTCGGGATCATACGAAAACCGGCCGACCAGGCGCACTTCCTCGCCCACGCGGTCGGCGACCGCCGCATCCGGCGAAATCGCAACACGGTTGCGCGGATGATCCTCGATCCAGTAATGCCGCGGATCATCGAAGGACTGGACGCGACCGGTCACCTCCACCATCTCGCCGTCAAACTCCGCTGCGGAGCTGCTCAGCTGATCCAGGGTCACCGGCGCCGTGGTCTCCCCGCCGCAGGCCACCAGCACAAGCCCCAGCAGTGCCCCGGCCAACGCCGGACCGGCATGACGAATCCATCCTGATTGCATTGATTCTCTCGATTTTGCAGTCAAACAACAGGTTACCCGGCGCCCCGCAAAGGCGCCCGAAACCGCCGCCGCTACAGGGTTTCGGACGGCGGCAGCGCGGGCAGTCTCAGGGTAAAGCGCCCCCCGCCGAGATCCGAATCATTCGACAGCCGGACCGAGCCCGGCGTCCCGTCCGGTGCCGTGTGCAGCTCGGCGATCATCGCGCAGAAATACAGGCCCAGTCCGGTCCGCCCGGCGCCGCGCTCCAGCATCGCCTGATCCTCGGTGGTTCGCGAACCCAGCATGGGCTCCGGAAACCCGGGACCGTCGTCTTCCACCTGCAGCCACAGCTCGCCGTCGCGCACTGCGGCAGACAGACGGATGCGAGCGTTGCAATAACGCACCGTGTTGGTCACCACGTTCTCCAGCACCGCCGTCACCAGTTCCCGATCGAGCACCCATTCCAGGTCCTCGTCGCAGTCGATTTCGGCCGTCACCCCGCTGTGATCCATCAGCGGCTTGCTGGACGCCCAGTAGTCCTCCAGCAGTTCGATCACCAGCAGCGGGCGAAAACGCGGGGTGTAGAGCCCCTGCTGGTTGCGGTACAGCGTGAGCATCTGTACCAGGCTGTCGTGCACGCGATGGGCCTCGTACTGCAGTCGCGCGATGGTCTGCTCGTCGCAGTTGCACTCGCCGGTCTCCGGGTCCCGCAGCGCCTCCAGCGAATTCATCGCCATCCCCAGCGAGTTCTTCATGTCGTGGATGGAAATGGCGATGACGGTACCGAAATCGATGCTCTTCATGTCTCCCCCGGGCCGCCGTTCGATGTCCGCAGGCTCCGCGCGCGTTCGCCCTCACCTGCCTGCTCCAGCAGGTCCGGCAGCACCTCGCGCAGCGCCTGCGGCGGTGATCCGGCCGCCATGGCCGCATCCAGCTGGCCGAGCAACCCCGCGCGATCCACCGCCACACCGGCCAGCAGCAGGCGCAGACGCGTCACCACGACCCACCAGGCCACCTCCGGATGACCACGGTAATCACTCTCCAGGATCTGCAGTTTGGTCCGCGCCTCGCGGGTCGCCCCGCGCGCGATCAATGCCTCCAGCTGATACGCCATGTCACCCGGATGCGGTATCTGCATCTGGGTCGCCAGGGCCATCGCATGGCGCCAGGCCCGTGCGGCGCGCTCGTATTCCCCCTGCGCCAGGGCCAGCCGCCCCAGCGCCCGCTGCCGCGCCAGCGACTTGGGCGAGCGTTCCGCCGCCGCGACCAGCACGTCCAGCGCCTCGCGCTCGCGGCCGGTGCGTTCCAGCACGAACGCCAGCCGGTCATGCGCCGGCATGTAATACGGCGTTGCCGCGATGGCCGCTCGATACGCCTCCTCGGCAGCCGCAAGGTCCCCCTCGGCTTCGGCCACCTCGCCCAGACGCACCTGGGCCCAGGGCGGCGTGGTCTCGCCCGTCACCGCACGGGCGGCCTCGGCCGCCACGCCCGGCTCGCCCTCGGCCAGGGCCAGATCGCTGCGCAGGCGCTGCAGGTCGGCGGCACGCCCCTCTCCTGCTTCCAGCATGCGTTCGGCCTCGGCCCGCGCCTGTGCGAACTCGCCACGACGCCAGTACGGATCCAGCGCGCGCAGCGGATCCCGCCGCCGCAGGGCGCGCTGCAGCCGCACCACCAGCAGTTCGCGGTTGAAGGGCTTGGACAGGTAGGCATCGGGGCCGCTCTCCAGCGCCCCCATGACCATCTCGTTGCTGTTCTCGGCGGTGACCATCACGAACACCGTGGCCGGCCCGACCCAGCCCTGTTCACGGGCCCGGTCCAGTACCTGCTGGCCGTCCGGCCCGTCGCCCAGGTTGTAGTCGCACAGCACGATGTCGTAGCGACGCCGTTCCAGCTTGTCCAGCGCATCCACGCCATCGCGCGCGAGATCGATGTCCTCGAAGCCGGAGGTCAACAGCATCTCGCGCAGCGTCGCCCGCATGTTGGCGAAATCGTCCACCACCAGCACCGCCAGGCGCGACAGCGGGCGCCCGGCAGAGCCGGCACGGGAAGGGGGAGCGGCGGTCGACATGCGCGCAGTGTGGCGCAGCCGACCGCCGAAACCAAGGGAAACACTGATCAATGTACACGCTCGCGTTGGCACCCCGGGTTTTCCGAGACAAGGCGCGGTACGCAGCCGGTAGTGGTTCTACCGGCAAGGGCCGCAACGCAGGATCGGGGAACCCGGGGTGCCAACCCCCACAAGTTATTAAATGCAGGGGCTCGGCCGCTTTTGCGCGCGCACGGCGTTGCGGCTCCCTTGTGCAGAATGACTGCACGGCGGTCGCCGCGCCTTGTTCGCACGCAAAAGCGACTCGAGCGCGAGCGTGTACATTGATCAGTGTTTCCCAAGACCCGGAGCAGGGGCTTGTCCCGCACGCGGCGACGCGTCAGGCCGCGTCAGTACGGGGCGGCCGTCTCGCCCTGCAGTGCCCGGGTCAGGTTCACGCAGGCGAACAGCAGGATGATCGCCACCGGCAGTCCCGCGGTGATCGCCCCGGTCTGCAGCCCGTCCAGGGCCATCTCGCCGCCCACGATCAGCAGGGTCGCCGCCACCGCGCCCTCGGTGATGCCCCAGATCACCCGCTGACGCTTGGGCGAGCGCGTGCTCCCGCGCGAGACCAGCGCGTCGATCACATGGGTCCCGGACCCCGACGAGGTAATGAAGTAGGTCGCGATCAGGACGGTCGCCAGCCCCGAGGCCAGATGGAACAGCGGCAACTGCTCCAGCGTGGCGTACAGCGCAATGGTCGTGTCCTCGGCCACCGCCGCCGCGATCCCCGCGCCGTCTCCGAACAGCTCGAAATGCAGCGCCGTGCCGCCGAACACCGCCAGCCACACGAACACGAAAAGGGACGGCAGCAGCAGCACGCCGGCAATGAACTCGCGGATGGTGCGCCCGCGCGAGACCCGCGCGATGAAGATCCCGACGAACGGCGACCAGGCGATCCACCAGGCCCAGTAGAAGATGGTCCAGCTCTTCTGCCACTCGGCCTCCTGCATCGCACCGGCGGTCAGACTCAGCTGCACGATGTGGTTGAGATACTCGCCGATGGAGTCGAGGAAGAAACGGATGATGAACAGCGTCGGGCCGGCGAGCAGCACGAACAGCAGCAACGCCGTGGCCAGCCACAGGTTGGCCAGGCTCATCCATTTCAGCCCGCGGTCCAGCCCGGAGATCACGGCCATCACCGCGACGAAGGTGATCGCCCCGATGATCCCCACCTGGAACCAGCCGGACACCGGCATGCCGAACAGCACGTTGAGACCGGTGTTCAGCTGCATCGCCCCGAAGCCCAGCGAGGTCGCCAGCCCGAACAGCGTGCCGAACACCGCGAGGATGTCGATCACGTGCCCGATCGGCCCGTAGATCCGATCCCCCAGCATTGGATAGAAGATCGACCGAATGGTCAGCGGCAGGCCCTTGCGGAACGAGAAATACGCCACCGACAGGCCCAGCACCACGTACACCGCCCAGGCATGCAGGCCCCAGTGAAAGAAGGTGAAGGCCATCGCTTCGCCGGCCGCTTCCTGGGTCTCGCCTTCGCCGAACGGCGGGTTCTGGTAGTGCAGCATCGGCTCGGCCACGCTCCAGAAGATCAGGCCGATCCCCATCCCCGCGCCGAACAGCAGCGAGAACCAGGCCATGAAGCTGAACTCCGGGCGGTCCTCGGTATTCCCGAGGCGAATCCGCCCGTACGGACTGAGCGCCAGCCAGACCAGAAAGGCAAGGAAGACGGTCACCGCCAGGATGTAGATCCAGCCCAGATACTCGGTGATGAACCCGTGGATCGCGGCAAAGGTCAGCGAGGCCGTCTCGGTGAAGATGACCCCGAACAGCACGAAGGTCAGCACCACGATGGATGACGCGGTGAACACCACCGGATTCACGGTGGCGAAGAACGCATGCGATCGTCCGAATATCATTCGTTCTCTCTCAGGTTTGTGCGTAGATCCGCTGGCCGCGCAGCCGTGCCGTCAGGCCTCGCCCGAGCGGCGGTAATGCTGCCGCAGCCAGCCCCCGACCGCCAGCAGCAGCGCCAGCACGCCCAGCGGCACCAGGGTCCAGGGCTGCAGTGCGTCGCCGTCCTCAATGGCCTCCGCCGCCCCGTAAAGCACGCTGGAATACACACCCCATTTCACGCACAGCCCCAGGGTCGTGGCCAGCACGAAGGTCGCGCGGGGCAGGCCCAGCATGCCCCCGGCATAATTGATGACGGAATGCGGGAACCCCGGGAAGGTACGCATCGCCATCAGATTCAGGAAGTCGCCGTGCCGACGCAGGGCCTCCACCAGCCAGGGATGGTGCCGCAGCGGGCCGCGATCCGCACCCAGACGACCCGCGAGCCAGTACCCGCCCAGCGCGCCCGCGACACTGCCGGTCACCAGCAACGGGACCGCGATCCATGGCGCCACGAACGGCGCGATCAGCCACACCACCAGACTGCCCGGCAGCGCGAAGGTGAACAGGATCGCCATCAGCACCACCAGCCCCGCGAGCAGCCAGGGATCGCCGGTAAGCCGGCGCCCCGTCTCCAGGATCCATTCCGGATCACCGACGGCCATGCCCAGCCCGACCCCGAGCACCACCAGCCCGGCCAGCAACAGCGGACCGCCATGCTCTTTCAGGGAGCTCGCCATGGTCTTTTCAGGCCCGACGGGCGTATCGTGGGAATGCTGACAACAAAAACAGCGAGGAGAGAGAGCAATGCAGAACCGTTTCCTGTTGGGGGCCATCATCGGCCTGATCGCCGGTATCGTCCTGGCCTTTGCCTATGCCTACAACGCAGCGCCCGGACTGATGATCGTCGAGGACGAAAGCCAGTATGGCTACGCGGAAACCATCGAGCGCATCGAGACCGCGGCCGAAGCCGAAGGCTGGGCGGTCCCGACCAAGCACGACCTGAGCGGCACCGTGGGCGAACATGGATACGACGTCGCGCCGGTGACGGTCCTCGAACTGTGCCAGCCGGATCACGCCGGGAACCTCCTGAGCGAGGAAGACAACTATGTGGTGACCTCCATGATGCCCTGCCGCGTCTCGGTCTATGAACGCAGCGACGGCACCGTCATCGTATCGCGCATGAACACCAGTCTGGTGGCGCGGGTGTTCGGCGGCAGCATCGCCGAAATCATGGCCGAAGCCACCGAGGACAACGAACGCATCCTCGAAAGCGTCCTGCGGTAAACCGGCCCCGGCGCCCGGCCCGGCCGGGCGCCCTCCCCGCCCGCTTGTCCGCACGAGCGGCAACCACGATGATAGGCCCTCTCACGGAGATCCACGGCGGCCCGCGCCGCCCCCGGCCACGAGACTGCCATGTCGTACCTCAAGGACTTTCCGAATGCCGAAGGCTATTTCGGTGATTTTGGCGGCGCCTTCCTGCCACCGGAACTCGAATCCCATTTCGCCGAGATCGAGCGCGCCTGGCGTCAGCTGGCGCTGTCGGCGGACTTCCTGCAGGAACTTCGCTACATCCGCCGGCATTACCAGGGCCGCCCCACCCCGGTCTACTACGCGCGCAACCTCAGCCGCGAGGCCGGCGCGCATATCTACCTCAAGCGCGAGGACCTCAACCACTCCGGGGCACACAAGCTCAATCACTGCATGGGCGAGGCCCTGCTCGCGCGCCACATGGGCAAGAAGAAGCTGATCGCGGAGACCGGCGCCGGCCAGCACGGCGTGGCCCTGGCCACTGCGGCGGCCTGCTTCGGCATGGAATGCGAGATCCACATGGGCGAGATCGACATCGAAAAGGAAGCGCCCAACGTCACCCGCATGAAGCTGATGGGGGCGGAGGTCGTCCCGGTATCTTTCGGCGGGCGCAGCCTCAAGGAAGCGGTGGACTCCGCGTTCCAGTCGTATCTCTCGCAGGCCGACGAGGCCCTGTTCGCGATCGGCTCGGTGGTCGGCCCGCACCCGTTCCCGATGATGGTGCGCAACTTCCAGTCGGTGGTGGGGATCGAGGCGCGGGAACAGTACCAGGAGCTGACCGACGGCCAGCTGCCGGAGCAGGTGGTCGCCTGCGTCGGCGGCGGCTCCAACGCGATGGGCATGTTCGCCGGTTTCATCGAGGATCCGGAGGTGCAGCTCAAAGGTGTCGAGCCACTGGGTCGCGGCAGCGAACCGGGACAGCATTCCGCCACCATGACCTTCGGCAAACCGGGGATGCTGCACGGCTTCAAGTGCATGCTGCTGACCGACGACGAGGGCAACCCGGCCCCGGTACATTCGATCGCCTCGGGGCTGGACTACCCCGGGGTCGGCCCCGAACACTCGTATCTGAAGACCACCGGGCGGGTCGCCTATCACGCCGTCGGCGATGACGAGACCCTGGATGCCTTTTACCGCCTGTCGCGGACCGAAGGCATCATCCCCGCCCTGGAGAGCGCCCATGCAGTCGCCTGGGCGGTGGAGCACGCGCGCGAGAACCCGGGCAGCACCGTACTGGTGAACCTCTCCGGGCGCGGCGACAAGGACATCGACTACGTGGCGCGCACCTTCGGTCATGGCCGGGCGGACTGAAAACAGCGTACGCATTGAGGCTTCCGCCCCGGACGTGCAATCATCCCACAATCACCAAACAAGGGAGGTATCGGGGTGAGCGACAACGACGATCTGCAAAAGCAAAAAGAAGAGCTGGAAAAGGCCTACGACACCGATCACGAGATCGGTGAGCAGAACATCAACCCTCTCGGACTGGATCTCCACAACCCGGTTTTCGTGGTCAGTGCCGCACTGATCCTGCTGTTCGTGATCGGCGCCCTGGTCTTCCCGGAACAGGCGAATGACAGCCTCGGCGCCACCCAGACCTGGATCCAGGAAACCTTCGACTGGCTGTTCCTCTCGGCCGGCAACCTGTTCGTCCTCTTCGCCCTCGCCCTGATCCTCCTCCCGATCGGCCGCATCCGTATCGGCGGCCAGGACGCCAAACCCGATTTCGGCGTGCTGTCCTGGTTCTCCATGCTGTTCGCCGCGGGCATGGGCATCGGCCTGATGTTCTGGGCCGTGGCGGAACCGGTGGGCTACTTCACCGAATGGTTCGGCACCCCGCTGGGGATCGAAGGCGGCACCGAGGCCTCCAAGCAAGCCGCGCTGGGCGCCACCATGTATCACTGGGGCCTGCATCCCTGGGCGGTCTACGCCATCGTCGGCCTGGCACTGGCCTTCTTCGCCTACAACAAGGGGCTGCCGCTGACCATCCGTTCGGCGTTCTACCCGATCCTGGGCGAGCGCGTCTGGGGCCCGTTCGGCCACGTGATCGACACCCTGGCGGTGCTGGCCACGCTGTTCGGTCTCGCCACCTCGCTGGGTCTGGGGGCGCAGCAGGCGGCCTCCGGCCTGGACTTCCTGTTCGACGGCATCGACGGCGGACTGGGCACGCAGCTGGCGGTGATCATCGGCATCACCGTGATCGCCCTGCTCTCGGTCATGCGCGGCATCGACGGCGGGGTGAAGGTGCTGAGCAACCTCAACCTGATCGTCGCCGGGCTGCTCATGCTGTTCGTGATGATCTTCGGCGGCTTCATCGCCTTCCTCGCCAATACCGGCACCACGCTCTCGGCCTATGCCCAGTACATCATCCCGCTGAGCAACCCGGTCGGGCGCGAGGACGAGACCTTCTACCACAGCTGGACCATCTTCTTCTGGGCGTGGTGGATCTCCTGGTCGCCGTTCGTCGGCATGTTCATCGCGCGCGTCTCGCGCGGGCGTACGGTGCGCCAGTTCGTCACCGCCGTGCTGATCGTACCCACGCTGGTCACCGTCATCTGGATGAGCGTGTTCGGCGGCACCGGCATCGATCAGGTGCGCGACGGCATCGGCGCGCTGGCCGACGAGGGCATCACCGACTCCTCGCTGGCGCTGTTCCAGATGCTGCAGAACCTGCCGCTGGCCGCGCTCACCTCGTTCCTGGCCGTGGTGCTGGTGCTGGTGTTCTTCGTGACCTCCTCGGACTCCGGTTCGCTGGTCATCGACAGCATCACCTCCGGCGGCAAGACCGACGCCCCGCAGTCGCAGCGCCTGTTCTGGGCCACCGTCGAGGGCCTGATCGCCGCCGTGCTGCTGGCCGTCGGCGGAGCCGCCGCCCTGTCGGCCCTCCAGGCCGGCGCGGTCAGTACGGGTCTGCCGTTCATGATCGTGCTTCTGGTCATGTCGGTCAGCCTGCTGATGGGTCTGTTCCACGAGCTGAAGCTGATCCGGCTGGCCGAAGCCGAAGCAGCCGGCAAGGCGTAGAACCGGCCTGCCCCGCTGCCCGCTCCGTGTCCCGGAGCGGGCCAGGCCACCCGCCGGGAGCGTCTTCCGGCGGGTTTTTTGTTTTCCGGGATCCGGCCGAAAATCCGGACCGATCCCGGCACGGATACAGGAGGCCGCTACATGCGCCGAGAACGCGTCGAATTTCCGGGCCACCAGGGCCAGATGCTGGCCGGGCGAATCGACCGCCCCACCGGGCCCGTCCGGGCCTGGGCCCTGTTCGCCCACTGCTTTACCTGTGGCAAGGACAATCGCGCCGCCAACCGGATCGCTCGCGGACTGGCCGAGGCCGGGATCGCGACGCTGAGGTTCGATTTCACCGGACTGGGCGACAGCGAGGGCGACTTCGCCAACAGCGGCTTCTCCTCCAACCTCGAGGACCTGCTGGCCGCGGCCGACTACCTGCGCGGGCGAGAGGCCGCCCCCGCCCTGCTGGTTGGCCACAGCCTGGGCGGCGCGGCGGTACTGGGCGTCGCCGGTCGGATTCCAGAATGCCGCGCGGTCGCCACCATCGCCGCCCCGTTCGAGGCCGACAGCGTGCTGGACCACTTCGGCGAGGCGCTGGAGACCATCGAGACCGAAGGCGAGGCGACGGTGAACCTCGCCGGCCGCCCGTTCCGTATCCGGCGGGAGTTCGTCGAGGACCTGCGCAGCCAGACCCAGGCCGAACGCATCCGCGACCTCGACCGGCCGCTGATGGTCCTGCACGCTCCGGGCGACACGGTGGTGTCGGTGGACGCGGCGCGGCGCATCTTCGAGACCGCGAGCCACCCCAAGAGCTTCGTGTCACTGGACGATGCCGACCACACCCTGCTCAATCCGGCCGACGCGGAATACGTAGCCGGACTGGTGGCGACCTGGGGCACACGCTATATCGGCGAAGAACGAGGAGATTCGACGGACGCGGACGCGCCCGGCGAGGAGACCGAAGTGACGGTCGAGGAGACCGGCGACGGCCAGTACCAGCAGGACGTCCGCATCGGCCCGCATCACTTCCTGGCCGACGAGCCGCCGGACGTCGGCGGCGATGGCACCGGCCCCAATCCCTACGAGCTGCTGCTGGCCTCCTTGGGGGCCTGCACCACCATGACCCTGCGCATGTACGCCGCGCACAAGCAGCTGCCGCTGGAACGCGTCCGGGTGCATCTGCAGCACGAGAAGCTCAAGGGCGAGAACGGCCCGGTCGACCGCATCACCCGCGAGATCACCATCGAGGGCGACCTGGATGCGAAACAGCGCGAACGCATGCTGCAGATCGCCGATCGCTGTCCGGTACACCGCACCCTGCACGGCGAGGTGCAGGTGGAGACCCGGGAGCGGTCTACAGGTACTTCAGACGCGCGCTGAGGCTGTCCACGTCGGAGACGACATCCTGCAGGGTCGTGCCGCCATCGGAGGAACCGACCACCACGCCCCGGCCGGACACCGGAATGATGCTGTCAATCTGGAAGCGACCGGCGGTCCCGCGCAGGAAACATTCCTCGTCGAAGAACAGGGTGTCGCCCTCGGGGCCGATCGTATCCGCCTCGACGGTCTCGTATCCGATCAGTCCGGGCAGGCCTTCCCGTCCGCCGATCTCGATCGGTTCGATGGACTGTTTTTCGGCATCGATCAGCAGTGCTTTCATGGCTTTCTCCCGTGCAGCAAGTAGTGGTGAATCGTGATGGACCCGGCGCGACCTCAGGGCGTTCCGCCACGCAGCAGGCCGGCCGCGGCGAGGAAATCCTGCAACCCGCGGGTGTAAAGCGACCCGGACCGCAGGAAGCCGTCGTTGTGGCCGCCGCACAGGCCCAGGATCGGCGGGGTGCCCGGGGCCGCCGCCTGCAGGCGGCGCGCATGCTCGAAGGGCACGATCTCGTCCTCGCGCGCATGCACCAGCAGCAGCGGGGCTTCCAGGCGCCGGACATGTTCGAGGACCGGATACGGATGGCGGATCAGCCAGCGTACCGGCAGGAACGGGTAGATCTCCGCCCCCAGATCCGCCGCCGAAGTGAACGCGGACTCCAGGATCACCGCACCGGGTCCGCGCTCCGCCGCCAGGCGCGCCGCCACCGCCGCCCCCAGCGAGCGGCCGAACACCACGATGTCCTCCGTCGCGTAGCCGCGTTCCTCGCGCAGATAGTCCCAGGCGGCCTCGGCGTCGGCGTGCAGCCCCGGCGCATCCGGCCGGCCCGAGGAACGGCCGTAGCCGCGATAATCGATGATCAGCACCGCGAGCCCCACCTCGTGGAACCGCTGCAGCGAATGCAGGCGATGCCCGATGTTGCCCGCATTGCCATGGAAAAACAGCAGCACCGGGGCATCCTCCTCCGGACCCGGCAGATACCAGCCATGCAGGCGCACGTCCGCCTCCGGCTCCAGCCACACCTCCTGGAAGTCCAGCCCGGCATCCGCGGGCGTGGAGGTCACGTCGCGCGAGGGCATGTAAATCAGGCGGTCCTGGGTCAGATAGACGGTCGCCACCAGCACGGCGTAACCCGTCGCGAGCAGGATCAGGAACCGGATCACATTGGCCATGCCCATGATCCTGAACATCCCCGTCGCCCTGCGCAACTCGGGTACAATGGGCGCGTCTCATCCCCGCGCCCGACACGGTCCTCGCGATGCGCCATTCCCTGCTGACCAACACCGAACTCCTCGGCCTGGATCGTGACCGGCTGCTACAGCGTCTGGCCGGCGACACCGCCCCGGACGATGCCCTCGCCTCCGCACTGGACCGCGCGCTGGAGTCGGTTGACGCCGCCGGTCTGGAGGCGCATGCGCTGGATGTCGCCGAGATCCTGCGCCACCTCAACGTCGACCGTCAGACCCTGATCGCCACCCTGCTGGTCCCGGTCTTTCTCGCCGGGCACGCCGACGCAAAGGCCCTGCGCCGGGACTACGGCGAACGCGTCGCGCAGCTCACCGAGAACGTCTCCGCACTGGTCCGCCGCCGCTTCGAGACCCCGGCCGGCCGGCCCGAACAGGCCGAGCGCCTGCGCCGCATGCTGATGGCCATGGTCGACGACGTGCGCGCGGTGCTGATCAAGCTGGCGTTCCGCGTGCAGCACCTGCGCCTGGTGGTCAAGGAACCCGACGCCAGTGCCCGCGCGCTGGCACAGGAGACCCTGGACGTGATCGCCCCGCTGGCCAACCGGCTGGGCGTGGGCCAGCTCAAGTGGGAGATGGAAGATCTCTCGCTGCGCATCCTCGAACCCGAGACCTACCGCGATATCGCGCGCGGGCTGGAGGAGAACCGCACCGAGCGCGAGGAATACGTCGCCCGCTTCACCCGGATGCTGGAAAAGCACCTGGCCGATGCGGGGATCGAGGCCCGGGTGTTCGGCCGGCCCAAGCACATCTACAGCATCTGGAAGAAGATGCAACGCAAGAACACCTCTCTGTCCGAGCTGTACGACCTGCGCGCCACGCGCGTGATCGTGGACCGGCTGGCGACCTGCTACACCGTGCTGGGCGTGGTGCACAACCACTGGCGCCACCTGCCCGGCGAGTTCGACGACTACATCGCCAACCCCAAGGACAACGGCTACCAGTCCCTGCACACCGCGGTGGTGGGGCCGGAGGGAAAATTCGTGGAGGTGCAGATTCGCACCCGCGAGATGGACGAGTTCGCCGAACTCGGGGTCGCCGCCCACTGGCGCTACAAGGAAGGCGGACGCGAGGACCGTGCCCTGAACCAGGCCATCACTTCGCTGCGCCAGCTGCTGGAGAACGACGGCTCCGACCAGAACCTGCTCGACGAGATCCAGAGCGAGCCGCTGCACCAGCGGGTGTTCGTACTGACCCCGCAGGGCGACGTGCTGGACCTCGCCCAGGGCGCCACGCCGCTGGATTTCGCCTACGCCGTGCACACCGAGGTGGGCCACCGCTGCCGCGGCGCCAAGGTCGACGGGCGCATCGTCCCGCTCACCTACCGCCTGCGCTCCGGCGAACGCGTCGAGGTACTTACCGCCCGCGAGGGCGGCCCCAGCCGCGACTGGCTGAACCCCAACCTCGGCTATCTCAACACCTCCCGGGCGCGGGCCAAGGTGCGCACCTGGTTCCGCCAGCAGCATCAGGACGAGCACCTGGCCACCGGCAAGCAGCTGTTCGACCGCGAATGCCAGCGGCTCGGACTGCACGAACGCATCCCCGATCTCGACCGCGACGAGCTGGCGCGGCAGATGAAATACCCCGGGTTCGACGAGCTGATGATCGCGCTGGGCGCCGGCGACATCACCACCGGGCAGATCGCCGGACGCCTGGCGCACATGATCCGCGAGCGGCAGGAACGCGAGAAAAGCACCCGGGAGGATACGGCCGCCGCCCCGCCCGAGCGGCCGAGACGGGGCGAGCGCCGCTCCAGTGGTGAGAGCCGAGAAGCAAACGGCGAGGACATCCGTATCCGCGGCGTGGGCGGCCTGCTGACCACCCGCGCACAGTGCTGCAACCCGCAGCCGGGTGACCCGATCATCGGCTTCATCACCCGCGGTGCCGGCGTCTCGGTCCACCGCGACGACTGCCCCAACATCCTCCACCTGCCGGAGGACAAGCGCGCGCGGTTGATCCCGGTGAACTGGGGCGACGAGCCCGAGACCGAGATCGTGTCACTGGAACTGGAGGCTCAGGACCGCCCCGGGCTGTTCGCCGAGGTCGGCGGGGTATTCTCGCAATGCGGGATCAACCTGCTGCGGGTGAACACGCAGACCGATCCGGAGGATCGCAGCGTGCGCATGGAACTGGAGGCGGAGGTCACGGATCTGGGCGAGCTGAGCGGCCTGTTCGACCGTCTGCACTCACTGGATAACGTGTACGAGGTGCGCCGGCTCAGCCCCGACGGGCGTTCTGATACGCCCCCACCGCCCGCTGGCCCTGACGCAGGCCCTTGATCTCGCGCGCGGTCTCGGAGCGCCGTTCGGCCAGCCCCGGCACCGTGGCCGCATAGAACTCGGACAACCGCTCCAGCGCCGCGCGCACGTCGGCGTCGACGCCCGGCGGAGGGCGGTCTCCGCTGCTCGCCGTGGCACGCTGGATCAGCGCGCGCGCCTCCTCATCCAGCGCGGGCAGGGATTCCCAGTCCTCGGCATCCCGGGCCGCCTGCAGGCGACCCAGGACATCATCCAGCGCACTCGCCAGCGAACGGGGGTCCAAGACGGTCAGCTGGCGCGGGATGCGGACGCATTGCGGTATTCCGGCGGGATCTCGTCCCAGCCTGCCTTGATCTCGCGCAGCAGCTTCGACACCTCGTCCAGACGCTCCGGATCATTATGCAGGTTGGCCTCGGTCAGGCGGCGCAGCATGTAGGAATACAGCGCGGCCAGGCGCTCGGCCAGCTCCGGGTTGTGCTTGTCATCCAGCATCGTGCGCAGCGAGTCGATGATGTCGATCGCCTTGCCGATGCGCTCGCCCTTGTAGGCGATATTGCCCGCCTTCATCGCACCCTTGGCCACCGCGATGCGCTCCAGCGCCCCCTCGAACAGCATCTGCACCAGACGGTGCGGATCCGCCACCTGCACCTCGGACAGCATGCCCGCCTGGCGGTAGGAATCGACGTTCTTTCTCGTGTTCATGCCGTACATGCTCGCCTCCGTTCGGAAACCGGACGGCACCTTTGCGGCACCGCCTGCCAATCATCGATGGATCGTTCTGTTACTGCCCCATACCAGCCAGCTGCTGCTGCAGGTAATCCCCTGTCTGCTGCATCTGGGCCACGGCCGTATCCATGCTGGAGAACTGGCGCACCAGACGGGCCTCCAGCCGTTCGATCCGGTCATCCAGCCGTTCACGCTGGTCATCCACCCGCGACTGCTCGTTCTGCAACCCGTCCTGGCGGACCTGGAACAGACCCTCGCGCCCGGTAATGCTCTCGAGGGTGTCGTCCACCCCGCCGGCCAGGTCGCGCACCGCCGCGGCGATGTCGTCGAAGCCCTCACGCTCCATCGCATCATCGAACCGCTGCGTATCGAACTGCAGCGTCCCGTCACGCTGAGTCGTGATGCCGAGATCCGCGAAGGTCTGGTTGTTGATGCCTTCTACCGACGAGCGTTCGATCAACGCATTGCTCAGGCGGCTGCGTGCACTGCGCACGGTGGAATCACCGGTCAGTACCGACGCCTCGTCCTCCTCGACGTCGTAACTCGTCAGTTCCCGGACCTCACCGATCATGCTGTTGTAGGCCTCGACGAACGACTCCAGCTGATTGCGCAGTGCGCCCCGGTCTTCGCTGACGGAGACCCTCGTGGAACCTTCGGCTTCCAGGTCGATGGACAGCCCCTCGATGGTATCCTCCAGCGTGTTGCTCGAGCTGGTGATCGCCATCCCGTTGATCACGGCCTCGGCGTCCTGTGCCTGCACCATCTCGGTCTGGTTCTCGAGACGCTGCAGATCCGCATCTCCGTCCACGGTCACCGAGATGGTGTTCTCCGCTCCGGTGCGCTCAGCAGTCATCGTCAGGCGCGGGCCGTCGCCGTCGTTCACGATGGAGGCATTCACGCCGGCATCCGCGTCGTTAATCGCATTACGCAGATCACGCAGGGAGTCACCGTCCTCGACCTCGATGGACACCTCATCACCGTTGCCCACCTGGATGGTAAAAGTCCCGGACCCGACATCGTCGCTCGACTCCTCGAACAGCCCGGAATCGGAGGCCACCGTCTGCGCCCGGGCCAGCTGGTTGACCTCCAGGTCGAAATCGCCGTTCGGCGCATCGCCGGTGACGAACACACTGGCCACCTCGTCGTTCGTCAGCGACACCGACTGCTCGGGCTCGAACTCGGCCAGACTCGACACGGCCGAACCGATCCCGTCCATGGTGTTGCTGATCTGCCCGTAGGCGGAGATCTCCGCCTCGATGCGTTCCTCGCGCTCGTTCAGGCGAGCCTCGCGCGGCGCGCGCTGAGCGTTCACCAGATCGCCCACGATCTGATTGAGATCCAGCCCGGAACCGACACCGAGAGAACTGATGGCCATGATCGTTACCTTCCTGCCCGCTGCACGGGTGTTCCGTCGTTTCTGATCAGGTTAACGGCCCTTCGGCCGAAAACTTGAGCGGATGAATCATTATGGACCCAAGCCTGCCCCCGCGGGTCATCCTCGAATGAGAAGAGTCACTGTAGGAGCGGCTTTAGCCGCGAAAACGACCACCATGTGGCCCCCACATCCACATTCGCGCGCAAGCGCGCTCCTGCCAGGCCCTCACGAAGACCGGGCCAGCGCAATAACGCCTTCGACGCAGCAAGAACGATGCCGCCCGGCCCGCACCGCTCAGGCCTTGTCGACAAATCCCGTGCCGCCAAGCGCCCGTTCGTTCTCGAAATGCTCCGCCAGGGCCAGCATCTGTTCCGGCGGGATCTGGCGGATGATCTCGTCGCTTTCGCCATCCATCACCGTGATGACAGTGCGCCCGGTGGAATCATCCACACTGAACTCCAGGGTTCGCTGACTGTTCTGCAGATAGGCGTTGATCGATTCGACCACCGGCTCGAGGTCGGAGGCCTCCACCGGTTCAGCGACCTCCCGCCTCTCGCTACCGGAAGACCCCTGCCGTTCCGGCCCGCTCTCGCTCGCCGGGGCGGCAGCTCCCTTCCGCTCGACAGCGCCACCCCCCGGAGCTTCCGAACCGCGCCCGTCAGCACGCCAGCCCCCGGATTCCCCGGAGCGGGTATTCGGCGTGTAGCCCCCGGCGCCCGGCATGCTGTTGTTGATCATATCCGTCATATGGCAGCCCTCCGTGGAAGGATCCGGCCCCATGCCCGGATCCTTCCAGCGTCGTGGTCAGTGAGAGTTTACTGCAGAAGCCCCAGCACGTTCTGCGGCACCGCATTGGCCTGCGACAGCACGGCGATCCCCGCCTGCTGCAGCACCTGCGCCCGGGTCAGCTCCGCCGTCTCCGCGGCGAAGTCCGCGTCCCGGATCCGCGAACGCGCATCCGACAGGTTCTCCGCGCTGATCTCCAGATTGGAGATCGTGCTCTCGAAACGCGTCTGCACCGCACCCAGCTCCGCACGCAGCGAATTCACCTCGGTCAGCGCCCCATCCAGCGCGCCCATCGCCTGGGTCGCCGTCTCGCGCGTCGTCACGTCGATGTCGTTCAGGGTGACGTCTGCGGCCGTTGCTCCGTCAAACAGGTCCACTGTCGTGGGCGTGGCTCCATCATCCAGGGTCACCAGACCACCCGACACGTCGAACCCGTCGGTACCCAGCTGGGAAGTCACGGCAATGGTCGTGGTGCCATCATTGCTGACCCGCAGGGATGCCTCCAGATTCGCATCCGCGACCGCCGCGGCATTGGTATCACCCGCCGCGGCCGCCTCGGCAATGTCGGCATTGATCAGCCGAACCGCATCTTCCAGCGTCTCCGCACTGCTCAGGTCCACATCAATCTGGGCGAAATCAGTGCCATCAATCTGGATATTGGCGATCGTGTCGATGCCGATGTCCCGGATCTGTTCCTGCGTCAGGCCGTTCTCCCCCGCCACCTCGGTGGTCCCGAGCTGGGACGTCCGGGCATCGACACCGCTCACCGCGATGCTCTGACCCTGGTTCGCCCCCACCTGGAAGAACAGGTCCTCCACCGTGCCATCCAGGATCCGGCCGCCGTTGAATTCCGCCGAGTTGGCCACACGACTGACCTCCTCCAT
>NZ_KB906171.1:0-91631 GCF_000381205.1 Thioalkalivibrio sp. ALE11
GCGCCCACGGTGCGGCCGCCTTCGCGAATCGCGAAACGCAGACCGTCTTCCATGGCGATCGGGCTGATCAGCGACACCGTCATCTTCACGTTGTCGCCCGGCATCACCATCTCGGTGCCTTCCGGCAGCTCGACCGATCCCGTCACGTCCGTCGTGCGGAAATAGAACTGCGGCCGATACCCGTTGAAGAACGGCGTGTGACGACCACCCTCTTCCTTGTTCAGGATGTAGACTTCCGCCTCGAACTGGGTGTGCGGCGTGATCGAACCCGGCTTGCACAGCACCTGACCGCGCTGCACGTCGTCACGCTTGGTGCCGCGCAGCAGCACGCCCACGTTGTCGCCGGCCTCGCCCTGGTCCAGCAGCTTGCGGAACATCTCCACGCCGGTCACCGTGGTCTTCTGCGTGTCGTGCAGACCCACGATCTCCACTTCCTCGCCGACCTTCACCACGCCGCGCTCAACGCGACCGGTGACCACGGTGCCACGACCGGAAATCGAGAACACGTCTTCCACCGGCATCAGGAACGCACCGTCCACCGCGCGCTCCGGCTCGGGGATGAAGCGGTCCATCTCGTCCACCAGCTTGTGGATCGCCTGGGCGCCCATCTCGCTTTCGTCACCTTCCAGCGCCTTCAGCGCCGAACCGGTGACCACCGGGGTGTCGTCACCCGGGAAATCATAGCTCGACAGCAGATCGCGGACTTCCATCTCCACCAGCTCCAGGAGCTCCGGATCGTCCACCATGTCCGCCTTGTTCAGGAACACCACGATGTGCGGCACGCCCACCTGGCGCGACAGCAGGATGTGTTCCCGCGTCTGCGGCATCGGACCGTCCGCCGCCGAAACCACCAGAATGGCACCGTCCATCTGCGCCGCACCGGTGATCATGTTCTTCACGTAGTCCGCGTGACCCGGGCAGTCCACGTGCGCGTAGTGGCGCGTGTCCGACTCGTACTCCACGTGCGCCGTCGCAATCGTGATACCGCGCTGCTTCTCTTCCGGCGCGTTGTCAATCTGGTCAAAGGCACGCGCATCGCTGCCGTACTTCTTCGCCTGAACCACCGTCAACGCCGCCGTCAGCGTCGTCTTCCCGTGGTCCACATGACCAATCGTCCCCACATTCACGTGCGGCTTCTTGCGTTCGAACTTTTCCTTGGACATATCTCGCTTCCCCGGATCGTGACGCTGTCGTTACGACGGCAGCACTGACGCTGCTACGTGCCTGAAAAAATGGAGCTCATGACCGGACTCGAACCGGTGACCTCTTCCTTACCAAGGAAGTGCTCTACCTGCTGAGCTACATGAGCCTGACCTGCAAGCCAGAATCTGGAGCGGGTGATGGGAATCGAACCCACATCATCAGCTTGGAAGGCTGAGGTTCTACCATTGAACTACACCCGCAGAACCCTGGCTTTCTCGCCATCGCCCGCTCGGGTCGCTGGCATGAAACTGGGTGGTGGAGGGAGGAGGATTCGAACCTCCGAAGGCTGTGCCAGCAGATTTACAGTCTGCCCCCGTTGGCCGCTTGGGTATCCCTCCTGAACCAAGCCGTGCATTCTGAGAGACAGATCAGGGCAAGTCAACCCCGCGCGAGAAGCCGTTCGCAAAACCTTCGATCGGCCCGCATCGACGGCGCTGACGGCGAAAAACCTTGCACCCATCCTTGTAATCCGCCGAATAACCGCTCTAATATCGAGCGAATGCACGGGTCGGCCGCGGCGCCGGCCCGGACATGCGTTTTCATTCCGGACCGCACCACGTAGAGTGTGGATCATCCCCAATAACGTCTGCGAACACCCATGGCCAACAGCAACACGACGCCCCGCCTGCCGGGGCTGGCGAAACGCCTCGTCGACAACGGGCTGATTGCACAGGACATCGCCCAGCAGCTGGTCGAACAGGCGCGGACCCAACAGACCCCCCTCATGGCGCTGCTGGCCGACAAGGGCGACGTGCCGGAACCGCGACTGGTGGAGGCGGCGGCCGAGGAGTTTGGCCTTCCGGTGCTGGACATGGCGGCCTTTGACGAGGAAGTCATCCCGCGCGACCACCTGAACGAGAAGCTGATCCAGAAGCATCATGCCCTGCCTCTGATGCAGCGCGGCAACCGGCTGTTCATCGCCGTGTCCGATCCCACCAACCTGGTGGCCACCGACGAATTCAAGTTCGCCACCGGAATGCCCGTCGAGGCAGTGCTGGTGGAACCGAAGAAACTGGACCGGGCGATCGACAACGCGCTCAACGCGGCGTCGCAGCTGATGGAAGACCTGGGCGACGACGAACTCGACAGCCTGAACGTCGAGGCGGATTCCGACGCCGACAACGCATCCGAGGAAGGCGACGCAGTCGACGACGCCCCGGTCGTTCGCTTCGTCAACAAGCTCCTGATGGACGCCATCAACCGCAAGGCGTCGGATATCCACCTGGAGCCGTTCGAGAAAGATTTCCGTGTGCGCTTCCGCATCGACGGCGTGCTGCACGAGGTGGCTCATCCACCGACCTCGCTGGCCCCGCGCATCCTTGCACGCGTCAAGGTCATGTCGCGCATGGACATCGCCGAGCGCCGCATTCCGCAGGACGGGCGCATCAAGCTGAAGCTCTCGCGCACCCGCGCGATCGATTTCCGGGTCAGTTCGCTGCCCACGCTGTTCGGCGAAAAGATCGTGCTGCGAATCCTCGACCCGAGCTCGGCATCGATGGGCATCGATCAGCTCGGTTACGAGGAGGAGCAGAAGGCGCAGTACCTGGAGGCCCTCGGCCGCCCGTACGGAATGATCCTGGTGACCGGACCGACCGGCTCCGGCAAGACCGTCTCCCTCTACACCGGTCTGGGCATCCTCAACACGTCCGACCGCAACATCTCCACTGCGGAAGACCCGTCCGAGATCAACATGCCCGGGGTGAACCAGGTCAACATCAACCCCAAGGTCGGACTGACATTCGCCAGCGCACTGCGCGCCTTCCTGCGCCAGGACCCCGACGTAATCATGGTCGGCGAGATCCGCGACCTGGAAACCGCCGAGATCGCCATCAAGGCCGCCCAGACCGGGCATCTGGTACTCTCCACCCTGCACACCAACGATGCGCCGCAAACCCTGACGCGCCTGGCCAACATGGGGGTCCCGCCATACAACATCGCCTCGTCCATCCTGCTGATCATCGCGCAGCGACTGGCGCGCCGTCTGTGCCCCAACTGCAAGGCACCCGAGGATCTGCCGGAGGAAACGCTGCGCGACGAGGGCTTCACCGACGAGGAGCTCGAACAGGGCTTCACGGTGTACCGGCCGGTGGGCTGCGATCAGTGCACCAACGGCTACAAGGGCCGGGTCGGGATCTACCAGGTTCTGCCGATCTCGGAGGAACTCGAACGAATCATCCTTGAGAATGGCAACAGCACCGAACTCGCCCGCCAGGCCGAAAAGGAAGGCATCAAGGACCTGCGACGGGCGGGCCTGCACAAGGTCATCGAAGGGCTGACCAGCCTGGAAGAAGTCAACCGCGTGACCATCGACTAGCGGCTAAGGGGGACAGGGAATGGCCGATTCCGGCACGATCTATACTTGGGAAGGCCTCAACAAGAACGGGGACCGCGTCAAGGGCGAAGTGCCCGCGGAGAACGAGACCTCCGCGCGCGCCGAACTGCGCAAGAACGGTGTCAACGTTCTGAAGATCAAGAAGAAGCCGAAGCCCCTTCTGGGTGGCGGGCAGAAGAAGATCATCCCCGCCGACATCGCATATTTCCTGCGGCAGATGACTACCATGCTGCAGTCGGGCGTGCCGCTGGTGCAGGCCTTCGAAATCGTGGGACGGGGCAACGAAAAGGCCTCGATGCGCGATCTGATCATGCAGATCAAGACCGACGTCGAGGGCGGCGACACCTTCGCCACCGCCCTGTCGAAGCACCCGAAGCACTTCGACGACCTCGTGGTGAATCTGGTCGAGTCGGGCGAGCAGTCCGGAACCCTGGAGACGCTGCTCGACAAGATCGCGACCTACAAGGAGAAAACGGAGGCCCTCAAGGCCAAGATCCGCAAGGCCCTGTTCTATCCGGCGGCGGTCATCGTGGTGGCCATCGTGGTAACGGCCATCCTGCTGATCTACGTGGTGCCGCAGTTCGAATCCCTGTTCCAGGGCTTCGGCGCGGACCTGCCGGTGTTCACCCGCATGGTCATTAACATGTCGGAGTTCGTGCAGGCCTGGTGGTGGGCCCTGCTTGGCGGGGCCGTTCTGGCCGGTTTCCTCTTCGTCCAGGCACGCCAGCGTCTCCCGAAATTCGATCGCTTCCTCGACATCGCGATCCTGCGTGCCCCGGCATTCGGGCCCATCCTGCGCAAGGCCGCGGTGGCCCGTTTCGCCCGCACGCTGTCCACCATGTTCGCCGCCGGCGTGCCTTTGGTGGACGCCCTCAACTCGGTCTCCGGCGCCACGGGTAACGCCGTTTATCGCGAAGCGACCGAGCGCATGCGCGATGAGACCGCGGCCGGCGGCCAGCTGCAATGGTCGATGCGCAATACCGCCGTGTTCCCCAACATGGTGGTGCAGATGGTCGCGATCGGCGAGGAATCCGGCTCGCTGGACACCATGCTGGGCAAGGTCGCCGACTTCTACGAAGAAGAGGTCGACAACGCGGTGGACAGCCTGTCCAGCCTGCTCGAGCCGCTGATCATGGTCGTGCTGGGCGTGCTGGTCGGCGGCCTGGTCATCGCCATGTATCTGCCGATCTTCCACATGGGGCAGGTCCTGTGACGGCCACCCGCGGTCGACGGCAATGAGTGACCTGCTGGCCAATCCGGCGATCGCGATCGCGGTCGCCGCCGTTCTCGGGCTCGTGATCGGCAGCTTCATCAACGTCGTCATTGCGCGGCTGCCGGTGATACTCGAACGGGAGTGGCAGGCCGAGGCCCGCTATGTACTGGATGGCGAGGAACCCGCAGCGGATGCCACCGCGGAACGTTTCGACCTGATCCGTCCCCGCTCGCGCTGTCCGAACTGCCAGCGCGCCATCCGCGCGATCGAGAACATCCCGCTGCTCAGCTTTGTGTTCCTGCGTGGCCGCTGTCCCGGCTGTGGTGTGCGCATCAGCTGGCAGTATCCGGCAGTGGAACTGCTCACCGGGATCCTGTTCGCAGTCACCGTCTGGTATTTCGGGGCGGGCATCGAAGCCGGCATGGCCCTGATCCTGACGGCCGTCCTGATCGCGGCCGGGGGCATCGACGCCCGGACCACCCTGCTGCCGGACCAGCTGACGCTCCCGCTGCTGTGGCTCGGCCTGCTGGTCAACAGCTTCGGGCTGTTCACCGATCTGCAGTCCGCGGTGTTCGGGGCCATGGCGGGTTACCTGCTCCTGTGGCTGATCTTCCACGGCTTCCGCCTGCTCACCGGGAAGGAAGGGATGGGTTATGGCGATTTCAAACTCCTGGCTGCCCTCGGGGCGTGGCTGGGCTGGCAGGCCCTGCCCGTCATCCTGCTGCTCGCGTCACTGGTGGGCGCAGCGGTCGGGATCGCGCTGATCGCCTTGCGCGGGCGCGACCGCAACATCCCCATTCCTTTCGGCCCGTACCTCGCCGCCGCCGGCTGGCTGACGCTGATCACGGGCGACGCCTTGCTGCGCATCTATTTCCCGCACGGCCTATAATCGGAGGTATGGAACGGGCGGGCCTGACCGGCGGCATTGGATCCGGGAAAACCCGGGTGGCGGCATTGTTCGCGGAACTGGGGGTACCGGTTCTGGATGCCGACCGCGTCACCCGCGAACTGCAGGAACCCGGCCACCCCCTGCACGGGGCCATCGTTGAATACTTCGGCCCCGGGGTGCTCGATCCGCGCGGCCACCTCGATCGCCGTGCGCTGGCCGCGCGCGTGTTTGCCGACCCGGCCGAGCGCGAAGCGCTGGAAGCCATCGTTCACCCCCGGGTCCATCGGGAGATCCATTCCCGACTCGAGCAATACGACACGGATGCCCCGTATGCCCTGATCGTGGTCCCGCTGCTGTTCGAGGCCGGCTGGGAGGACGATTTTGTTCGGGTGATCACCGTCGAATGCACGCCCGAGGAACAGATCGAACGAGTCACCCGGCGCGACGACCGGACCCGGGAAGACGTCGCCGCCATCATGGAGCGTCAGCTCGGGTCCGACGAACGGCGCCGGCGGGCGGACGCCTGGATCGACAACCGGGACAGCGTGGACGATGCCCGGCTTCGTGAACAGGTACTGACCATCGACCGCGAATTGCGCTCCCTCACTTCCGACGGGTAGAAACCATGCCCCCCAATGTTCGATACTGCAGGATCTTCAATCCAATGGCGCCGCCGTGACCCGTCCGCTGATCTTCGAACAGCCCCTCCACGAACGGATCCGCCTCCTGCTCCGGCTGGAGGCGCTCACGCAACGTTTCGGTGACGCCCTGCAGGCAGGGCAACCTTACGACCATCACGAAGCCCTGGTCTCCCTGGTCGACATCTATGCGCTGGTCACGCGCGTCGACATCAAGCGCGAGTTGATGGGCGAGATCGAACGCCAGACCGCCAATCTGCAGCGGCTGGCCGACCAGCCCGGGATCGACGCCAGCCGTTTCCGAAGCACGATGGACGACCAGCGACGCCTGCATACCGCACTCGAAGAGCAGGCCGGGGCGCTGGACGGGGCGGTCCGCGAGAACGAATTCTTCAACAGTGTGCGCCAGCGGATGGCCCTGCCCGGGGGAGCCTTCGACTTCGATCTGCCGATCTACCACCACTGGCTGTCACAGCCCGTGGAAGCACGCACCGAGCTGCTGCTGGAGTGGTTCCGGCCGCTGGAGAGCGTGACCGAGGCCACGCAGCACGTGCTGCGCTATATCCGCGGATCCGGTAACGACCGCAGCGTCACCGCGGAGGAGGGATTCCTGGAACAGCCCCTGGACAGCCAGCACGCCTGGCAGATGATCCGGGTCAGCGTGGACCCGCAGCTGGGCATCTACCCCGAGATCTCGGGCGGGCGTCAGCGCTTCACCGTGCGCTTCATGGATCCCGGCGATTTCCGCTCGCGCCCGAATCCGGTGCGCGAGGATGTGACGTTCGGCCTTTGCTGCTGCGCCCTGTAGTTAGGACCGGGCGGCACCGCCCGTGGCGTCACTCCCCGCCGCCCGGCGGGTCTCCGAGCAGACCACGAATGGCCGCAATCCCGCAGGCACCGGCGGCGCGGGCCGGCGCGAGGCTGCCCGCGTCCAGCCCCCCCAGGGCGTAGACCGGCACCGGACTCGCCGCGGTCAGAAGCGCCAGACCGTCCCAGCCCAGCGGCGTCGCCCCCGGGTGCGTCCGGGTCGGCCGGACCGGACCGACCACGGCCAGATCGGGCGCCAGCCTCCCCGCCTCCCGGAGACCCGTTACATCGTGCGCGGACACGCTGATCCGCCCGGCCACCGCGGGCCGCCGGGACAGCGCCCGCCAGCGCCGCTCCGGCAGATGCACCCCGGCCGGCGGCAGCTCGTCGAGCCAGTCCAGCGGCGCGTTCAGGAGCACTTCGGTACCTAGCGACTGCGCCACCGCCACCAGATCCCGGGCAAAGCGGAGATAGTCGTCCCGTGCCAGCCCCGGCGCACGGACCTGCAACAGCCCCACATCCCCGTGCCGGAGGCGGGCCGCCACACGGTCCACCACGGCGGCGATGCCGTCGGACCCGGCCGGATCGGGCGTCACCAGAAGGAAATCGGGGAGCTGCAACAGGCGCAGAATCGGGCCGTTGGCGGCCGGGAAATCCGCCGGATCCAGCGCGGTCGCCTCGCGCCAGCACAGGGCGCGTCCTTCGCACTCCCGGACCTCGCCGCTCCAGTGCGGCACCCGGAACACGTGCAACCTGACGCGGCGGTCGCCGTAGTCGTGCTCCAGCCGCAGGCAGGGGATGGCCTGCTCGACCCCCAGGCCGGTCTCCTCCCCGATCTCGCGTACCAGGCCCGCGACCGGGGACTCGTCCGCCTCCAGCTTGCCGCCGGGGAATTCGAGGCGGCCCGGCTGATGCTGCCCGGCCCCGCGCTGACCAACCAGGACCCGGCCGGCCCCGTCCTCGATCACGCCCAGCGCCACATCAAGCGGTGCCGCCTCAGGAGCGGTATTCGGCATTGATGCGCACGTACTCGTGGGAGAAATCGCAGGTGTACTTGCGCGCCCGCGCATCGCCCCGTCCGAGGTCGATGGCGATGGTGATCTCGTCGGCCGCGAAGGCGGCCTGGCCGTCTTCCTCGCGGTATTCGGGCGCGCGGCCGCCAGCGCGCACGATCGCCAGACCGTTGATGTCCACCGTGACCCCCTCGATCCGGAGATCGCTGACGCCGGCCCGTCCCACGGCCGCGAGGATGCGCCCCCAGTTCGGGTCGCTGGCGTACAGCGCGGTCTTCACCAGAGGGGACAACGCGACCGTCTCGGCAACGCGCTCGGCTTCCGCCCGCTCGCTTGCGCCCGTCACCTCCACGGTCACGAACTTGGTCGCCCCTTCCCCGTCGCGCACGATCGCGGTCGCCAGTTCCAGACACAGTGACCCCAGAGCCTGCGCGAACGCGGTGCGGTCGGCATCGCCGGCCAGGCGGACACCGCTGGCCCCGCTGGCCATGCAGACCAGCGCGTCATTGGTCGAGGTATCGCCATCCACGGTAATGGCGTTGAAACTGTCACGGTTCGCCTCGCGCAGCAGCGCGTCCAGCTCGTCCGCATCGGTGGCCAGGTCCGTGCCGACAAAACCCAGCATCGTCGCCATGTCGGGATGGATCATCCCCGATCCCTTCGCCATGCCTGTCAGTCGCACGCGCCCTTCGGACAGACGGACGTCGCGGCTCGCGACTTTCGTCACCGTGTCAGTGGTCATGATCGCCCGCGCCGCCCGCAGCCAGCTTTCGCCATCCTCCACGAGTCCGTCGTAGAGCCCCGGCAGGGCCGCCTCCAGCCGCTCCAGCGGAAACGGCTCGCCGATCACCCCGGTGGAAAACGGCAGCACCGCCGAGGCCTCGCTGTCGACCAGCCGGGCCAGGGCCGTGCAGCTCGCCTCGGCCGCGCGCAGCCCGGGCTCACCGGTACCCGCGTTGGCGTTCCCGGCGTTGATCAGAAGCCAGCGGGGACGCCCCTCCGCCTGATGCCGTCGGGCGACTTCCACCGGCGCAGCGCGAAAGGCACTGGTGGTGTACAACGCGGCGACCACTGCGTGTTCGCCACCGTCCATCAGCACCAGGTCATCACGACCGGCATACCGGATGCCGGCCGCCCCGGCTGCCAGACGGATGCCCGGCACGGCCGGCGGCGCCGACGGTTCCTGCAGTCCCACGGCCATCAGCGCGTCTCCCCGGACCGGCCGTCAGAGACGGCCGTGGCAGTGCTTGTATTTCTTGCCGGAACCGCACCAGCAGGGCTCGTTGCGTCCGAGCTTGGGCTCCTCCCGCCGGTACGTCTCGTCACCACCGGCGACCTTGCGCGCGTCATCTTCCGCGGCGCCCCCGTCGTCCTCGTCCGCGGCCAGCGGACTGTCGGGGTTCTCGTGGCGGAAATTCATGGCCCCGGTGTCCGGTGCCTGGCGTTCCGGCTGCAGCTGTTCGGCGTCCTCGGCGGAACGCAGCTGGATACGCAGCAGCATCTTGATCACGTCGTGCTTGATGCGCTCCAGCAGCGACTGGAACATCGCGAACGCTTCTTTCTTGTATTCCTGCTTGGGATTGCGGTTGGCATACCCGCGCAGGCCGATCCCCTGGCGCAGATAGTCCATCGCCGCCAGGTGTTCCTTCCACTGCGAATCCAGCACCTGCAGCATCACGTCGCGCTGCAGGCGATTCATGGTGGCATCGCCCAGCTGTTCGCGCTTGCCGTTGAGGGCCTCGCGCGCCCGCTCGATGATGCGCTCGCGCAGCGGCTCCTCGTGCAGGTCGTCCTCGTCATCCAGCCACTGCTTGACCGGCAGTTCCAGGCCGAATTCGTTGCGCAGCGCCTGCTCCAGCCCTTCCGGATCCCAGATATCCTCGATGCTGCCGGGCGGGATGTACTCGCTGATCTGCGCATTCATCACGTCGGCCACCAGGGCATCGATGGTGTCGCTGATGTCCTCGGTGGTCAGCAGTTCCGCGCGCTGCTCGTAGATGACCTGGCGCTGGTCGTTGGCGACGTCGTCGTATTCCAGCAGCTGCTTGCGGATATCGAAGTTGTGCGCCTCGACCTTGCGCTGGGCGTTCTCGATAGCGCGCGAGACCCAGGCGTTCTCGATCGCCTCGCCTTCCTTCATGCCCAGGCGTCCCATCAGGGACTTCACCCGTTCGGACGCGAACACCCGCATCAGGTTGTCTTCCAGGGACAGGAAGAAACGGCTGGAGCCCGGGTCACCCTGGCGCCCCGAACGCCCGCGCAGCTGGTTGTCGATGCGCCGCGATTCGTGCCGCTCCGAGCCGATGATGTGCAGGCCGCCGGCGGCGATGACGTCGTCGTGACGTTTCTGCCAGTCCTCGCGGATGCGTTCGCGCTGCTGCTCGTCGTTCGGATCGACACCGGCCAGTTCCGCGTCGAGACTGCCGCCGAGGACGATGTCGGTACCGCGCCCGGCCATGTTGGTGGCCAGAGTCACGGCCCCCGGACGTCCCGCCTGGGCGATGATGTGCGCCTCGCGCTCGTGCTGCTTGGCGTTGAGCACCTCGAATTCGATGCTCTTCTCCTTGAGGGACTTCGCCAGCCGCTCGGAGCTGTCCACCGAGGCCGTGCCGACCAGCACCGGCTGGCCGCGTTCGACGCACCACTGGATCTCCTTGGCGATCGCGTCGTACTTCTCGTCCTGGGTCAGGTACACCAGATCCTGCATGTCCTCGCGGATCAGCGGCTTGTTCCCGGGAACCACCACGACCTCCAGGCCGTAGATGGTCTGGAACTCGTAGGCCTCGGTATCCGCGGTGCCGGTCATGCCCGCCAGCTTGTCGTACTGGCGGAAGTAGTTCTGGAAGGTGATCGAGGCGAGCGTCTGGTTCTCGCGCTGGATCGGCACGCCCTCCTTGGCCTCGATCGCCTGATGCAGCCCCTCGGACCAGCGCCGACCGGTCATGATGCGGCCGGTGAATTCGTCGATGATCTGGACCTGGTTGTCGCGCACCAGATAGTCGACATCCCGATGGAACAGGGCATGCGCGCGCAGCGCTGCGTTCAGATGGTGCAGGACCGCGATCGCGCCGGCGTCGTACAGCGACTGGTCCTCCTCCAGCAGGCCGGCCTCGCGCAGCAGGGCCTCGGCCTTCTCGTGGCCGTCCTCGCTGAGGAATACCTGTTTGGCCTTCTCGTCAACGAAGTAGTCGCCCTCGCTCTCTTCGTCTTCCTGCCGCGTCAGCTGCGGCGGGATCGCGTTCATGCGCTCGTACAGCTCGGAGTCCGAACCGGACGGGCCGGAAATGATCAGCGGCGTGCGCGCCTCGTCGATCAGGATCGAGTCCACCTCGTCGACCAGCGCGTAGTTCAGGCCCCGCTGCACGCGCTGATCGGCCGAGAAGGCCATGTTGTCGCGCAGATAGTCGAAACCGAACTCGTTGTTCGTGCCATAGGTGATGTCGGCCGCGTAGGCCTCGGTACGGGTGACCGGCCGCAGGCCGTCCATGCCGTCCTCACCCGCCACATGGTCGGGGTCGAACACGAACGAGGACGCACCGCCCGACTGCCCGCCGGAGGAGTTGATGACGCCGACCGTCAGCCCCAGGGCCTGGTAGAGCCGTCCCATCCAGGCCGCATCGCGGCGGGCGAGATAGTCGTTCACGGTCACCACGTGCACGCCATCGCCCGGCAACGCATTGAGATAGGCCGTCAGGGTCGCGACCAGGGTCTTGCCCTCGCCGGTACGCATTTCCGCGATCCGTCCGTCGTGCAGGACCATCCCGCCCATCAGCTGGACATCGAAGTGGCGCAGACCCAGTACGCGGTCGCTCATCGCGCGGCAGACCGCGAAGGCTTCCGGCAGCAGCGCATCCAGGTCCTCGCCCGACTGCAGCCGCCGGCGGAATTCATCGGTCTTGTGCCGCAGCTCTTCCTGCGGCAGATCGTCGATGGCCGGGGCCAGGGCATTGATGCGCTCGGCCTTTTTCGCGTAGCGCTTGATGATGCGGTCGTTGCGACTGCCGAAGAACTTGCGTACGAGCTGCTTCATGGGGATCCGGAAGATTGGCTGAAACCGACCTAGGATAAACGATCCGCGGAGGTCACGCTCAGCGATGGACGTAGTCGGCCGGATTTTCCGGCCCGCCGGGACCGTGGACTTCGAAATGGAGATGGGTATCCGTCGCCCGTCCGGTACTGCCCATGCGGGCGATGGGCTGGCCCGCTTCCACCCGTTCCCCGGGATCGACCAGCAACTCCGAATTATGCGCGTAACGGGTCAGCAATCCGTCGGCATGAACGATGTCGACGCTGCGCCCGAACCCGCCGTTGGTGTCCGCCCGCACCACGATCCCGTCCGCGGCCGCCCGGATTTCGGAGCCCTCGCGTCCGGCGTAGTCGATGCCGGAATGGAAACGCCGCTCGCCGGTGAACGGATCGTCGCGGTATCCATAGGCCGAACTGACCCAGGCCTTGGATTCCACCGGCCGCACGCCGGGGCGCATGCGCTCGTCCCGGGCATCGCCGCGCACCGCCTCGTCCAGGCGCGCGACCGTCGTGTCGCGCCGCCCCAGCAGGTGATCCAGCGCGGCGATGCGACGGTCCACCGCGGCCGCGGAGTCCGGCGGCGCCGGTCCGCCGCGACCGCCGGTCTCCGGTTCCAGCGCCTCCGGGTCCAGATCCAGGGCGTCGCCCAGACCAGACATGCGCAGGTCCAGACGCGCCTGGCGGTTTTCCAGCTCGACCAGACGGGACGCCAGCGACTCCACCCCCTCGCGCGCGAGCTCGCGTTCCGCGAGTTCGAGATCGGGCGAGCCCACGGTCGGAAGCACGGGGATTTCGACCACGTCACGCTGCTGCTGGCCCAGCTGATAGCCGGCGGTCACGACCGCGGCCAGCACCCCCAGCAGCATCGGAACCACCAGCCACAGCGGGATCCGGGTACAGACACCGCCGGCTCGTAGTAGCATCAGGTCCATGCAACCTCCGTTGATTCCTGCAAGACTCGAGCGGGAGGCGCCATGTCAGCCATGACGCCGCCCCGCATCGGCCGATACATCCGCGCCGCGTGGCAGAGCCACGTCACCCCGGACCGGGCACTGGAACGGGCGCTGGCCGGGCTGGTCGGAACGCACGTCGCCAGCGGGCGCCTCCAGCTGGTGCGCCACGACACCACCCTGGTGGCGGTCTGCCGCGACCGTGCCCTGTGCACCGAGATGCGCTTCCAGCAGCGCGAGATCCTCAAGACCCTGCAGGCGGCCGGCTACCCCGAAGTGGAGCGCGTGCGGGTCGCCCTGGGCGGTGCGGCCCGCTCCACCGAACCGGATCCGGTGCGCAGCCGTCCGCCGATCCCGGACAGCGCCCGCCAGACCCTGGAACAGACGGCCGGCGAGGTCGACGATCCCCGCCTGGCGGGAGCACTGCGGCGGCTGGCCCGCGCCCGTCCCCGCGATGCGGGGAACGACAGAGAGTGACGTCCCTCAGCCGGTGGCGCCCGGCTCCAGCTGCCCGAACGAGATCGGCAGCGGCTCGGAGGGATCCTCGAAGGTGACCTTTTCCCAGGCCGTCCGGTCCGCGGCCAGCTGACGGATGAGCTGATTGTTCAGGGCATGGCCGGACTTGTGCCCGGTGAAGGCCCCGATCAGGCTGTGGCCCAGCAGGTAGAGATCGCCGACCACGTCGAGGATCTTGTGCTTGACCAGCTCGTTGTCGTAGCGCAGCCCGGTTTCGTTGAGGATCTTGAAGTCGTCCAGCACCACGGCATTGTCCAGGCTGCCGCCCAGTGCCAGCTGATTCGCACGCAGGGCCTCGATGTCGCGCATGAACCCGAAGGTCCGGGCGCGCGAGACTTCCTTCACGAACGAGGTGGACGAGAAATCCAGCTCGGCGCGCTGGCTCCCGTCGGTGAACATGGGGTGTTCAAAGTCGATGCAGAAGCCGACCTTGAACCCTTCATAGGGATCGAAGCGCACCCATTTGTCGCCGTCGCGAACCTCCACGCTGCGCTTCACCCGGATGAATTCCTTGGGAGCATCCTGCTCCTTGAGACCCGCGGACTGCAGCAGGAACACGAACGGTCCCGCGCTGCCGTCCATGATCGGGACCTCCGCCGCGCTCACGTCGACGAAGAGATTGTCGATGCCCAGACCGGCCACCGCCGACAGCAGGTGTTCCACGGTGGAGACCCGCGCATCGCCGTTGACCAGGGTCGTCGACAGCCGCGTGTCCCCGACGTTCTCGGCCCTTGCGGGGATTTCCACCGGCGGGTCGAGGTCATCGCGGTGAAACACGATTCCGGTATTAGGGGGGGCCGGACGCAGCGTAAGGACGACCTTCTCGCCCGTATGGAGCCCGACTCCGGTCGCCCGGATGCTGTTCTTGAGCGTTCTTTGCCTGATCAACGCACTGCCTCTTCTGCGAGAGCGCATGGAGGGGAGCCCGGGCCCTCCCGGGCTCCGTTCATGCACACAACGAATGCTCCATTATTGCAGGATTCCGCTCCTCCTGCATGTCAAGTCCCTCAGTCAGCCTGCTTGCGCAGGAAAGCCGGGATGTCGAGCACGTCGATGTTCGACTGCTGGTTACCGCTGCCGTAATCGGTCGCGACCTCGTCCTGGCCGCGGCGCTGACGCTGGTGCGTGGGGCGGTCGAAATCCACGTCGGAACCCGCCGCCGCCTGCTGCGGCTGGGCATCCACCACGCGCACCTGCGGGCGTTCGGGCTGCTCGGTCTGCGCGCCCAGGCCGGTGGCCACCAGCGTGACCCGCATCTCGTCGCTCATCTCGGGATCGATGACGGTACCCACCACCACGGTGGCGTCCTCGGAGGCCAGCGCCTTCACCGCTTCGCCGACTTCCTCGAATTCGCCGATACCGACATCCATGCCGCCGGTCACGTTGACCAGGATGCCGCGGGCCCCGGAGATGTCGATGTCCTCCAGCAGCGGGCTGGCAATCGCGGCCTCGGCGGCCTGGCGCGCACGGTCTTCGCCGGAACCGGTGCCGGTACCCATCATCGCCATGCCCATCTCGCGCATCACGTTGCGTACGTCGGCGAAGTCGACGTTGATGAGGCCCGGACGGGTGATCAGCTCGGCGATGCCCTGCACCGCGCCGAACAGCACGTCGTTGGCGGCCTTGAAGGCATCCAGCAGGGTGGTGTTCTTGCCCATCACCGTGAGCAGCTTCTCGTTGGGGATGGTGATCAGGGAGTCCACCTGCTCGGTCAGCGCCTTGATCCCGGACATTGCGACCTGCATCCGCTTCTTGCCCTCGAACGGGAACGGCTTGGTCACCACGGCCACGGTCAGGATGCCCATCTCCTTGGCGATCTGTGCCACCACCGGGGCCGCGCCGGTGCCCGTGCCGCCGCCCATGCCGGCGGTGATGAACACCATGTCCGCGCCGTGCAGCAGGTCCTGCACCCGCTCGCGATCCTCCAGTGCGGCCTCGCGGCCCACCGACGGGTCGGCCCCGGCGCCCAGGCCCTTGGTGATGTCCCCGCCCAGCTGCAGCAGGGTCTTGGAATCCAGGCTCTTGAGCGCCTGGGCATCGGTATTGGCGCAGATGAAATCCACGCCATCCAGCTGCGAATGAACCATGTGCTGTACGGCGTTGCCGCCGCCGCCACCCACGCCCACGACCTTGATCGTGGCGCTCTGGCTAAAGGTATCCATCAGTTCGAACGTCATGATTGCGTCCTCTTGTTTCGTGTGTACATGTCCTTCCTTCTCGGTAGCCGGAGAGCGGTCCGGCCCTTCGGTCCGGCCCTTCGGTCCGGCCTAGAACTGGCCGGTAAACCAGCGCTTCATGCGCGCCCAGATCCCCTGGAACCCGGATTCCACCGGGCGGGCCTCCTGCAGGGCCCGTGACTCGCGGGCATACAGCAGCAGGCCCACCCCGGTGGCGTGCACCGGGTTGCGCACCACGTCCAGCAGCCCGGTCACGTGCTGCGGGACTCCCAGGCGAACGGGCATGTGGAAGACCTCCTCGGCGAGATCCACCCCACCTTCCATCCGCGACGACCCGCCGGTCAGTACCACCCCGGCGGCAATCATTTCCTCGGTCCCGGAACGGCGCAGTTCGGCCTGAACCAGCTGCAGCAGCTCCTCGTAACGCGGCTCCACCACCGAGGCGAGGGTCTGCCGCGACAGCCGGCGCGCTTCGCGGTCGCCCACCCCCGGGACCTCGATGGACTCCCCGGGGTCGGCCAGCGAGCGCAGCGCGCAGGCGTATTTCATCTTCAGTTCTTCGGCGTACTGCGTGGGCGTGCGCAGCGCGACCGCGATGTCGTTGGTGACCTGGTCGCCGGCGATCGGCAGCACCGCGGTGTGCGCAATGGCGCCGTGGGAGAACACCGCGATGTCGGTGGTGCCGCCCCCGACATCGACCAGGCAGACCCCCAGATCCTTCTCGTCCTCGGTCAGCACCGAATACGACGACGCCAGCTGCTCGAGGATGATGTCGTCCACCCGCAGGCCGCAGCGTTCCACGCATTTCACGATGTTCTGCGCCGCCGACACCGCGCCGGTGACCAGATGGACCTTGGCCTCCAGGCGCACGCCGGACATCCCCACCGGTTCGCGGATGCCCTCCTGCTCGTCGATGATGTATTCCTGCGGGAGCACATGGAGGATGCGCTGGTCGGCGGGGATCGCGATGGCCCGCGCGGCGTCGATGACCCGCTCGACGTCGCCCGGCCCCACCTCGCCGTCCTTGATGGCCACCACGCCGGTCGAGTTGTAGCTCTTCACGTGACTCCCGGCGATACCGGTGTACACCGAGTGGATCTCGCAGCCGGCCATCAGCTCGGCCTCCTCCACCGCGCGCTGGATCGACTGCACGGTGGACTCGATGTTGACCACCACGCCCTTCTTCAGTCCGCGCGAGGGCGACGAGCCGATGCCGATGATCTCGATCTCGCCATCATCCTTCAGCTCGCCGACGATGGCCTCGATCTTCGAGGTCCCGACATCCAGCCCGACGATCAGACCCGATTCCGCCTTCTTTGCCATCATCTCCCCGCGTCCTTTCACTGTGTCCCGGGATCGCCGGCGGCGTCCCCGTCTTCTTCGGCCCAGGCCACCGCCATGCCATGCGGATAGCGCAGGTCCCAGCGTTCCACCGGCGCGGCGCGACGCTCGCGCACGACGTCGGCCGCCCGTACCAGAGCATTCAGGCGGGCCGCATCGGCGTCCCGCCCCATCAGGATCCGCCCCCCGGACTCCAGACGGATGGTCCAGTCATGGCGACGCCCCTCGGCCACGCCGGCCACCTCCAGGCCGGCATCCGCCAGACGTGCCGACACCTCGAGGTAACGGCGCATCAGCACCACCTGGCGCCCGTCCTGCCCCTCCAGCGCGGGCAGGTAGTCCCACTCGGCCTGATCCACCGGCCCGAACACCCGGCCATGCCGATCGACCAGCTGGTCCTCGCCCCAACGCGCCACCGGCACCGGTTCGCGCACCTCGACCACCAGCGTCCCCGGCCATTGCCGGCGCAGCTGCACGCCATCGATCCAGGGCTCGGCGACCAGCGAACGTTCCAGCGCCGCCAGATCGGCGGTAATGAACCCCGGCGCGTGGCGACGCGCGAGTTCACGCACCCGCTCCACGTCCGCGTAGCGCGGCTCGCCGGCGATCTCGATGCTCTCCACCGGCACCAGCGCGTCCGGCTCGAAGCGGGTCGTCGCCAGCAGGACCAGCACGATCGCCGCGGCCAGCGCCATTCCGGCCAGCAGGCGCAGGGCCGGGCCGGACACGCTGCGCAGCCGCGCGAAGCGCGCTGCCGGCGGGGTGCGCCGGCGATTCATCGCAGCCCTCCGCACTGGAAACTGGAGTCCAGGATGCGCAGGCACAGGGTGTCGAAATCGATCCCCGCCTCGGCCGCCGCCTTGGGCACCAGGCTGTGATCCGTCATGCCGGGCACGGTGTTGATCTCGATCAGATGGTTGTCGCCGTGCTCGTCCTGCAGGATGTCGACCCGTCCCCAGCCGCAGGCTTCCAGCGCGGCAAACGCACCCAGCGCCAGTGACTGCAATTCCAGCAACGAGCTTTCATCCAGCGGCGGCGGGCAGACATACCCGGTGCGGTCCGACTCGTATTTCGCGTGGTAGTCGTAGAACCCGCCGTCGGCACGGATCTCGACCACCGGAAGCGGCTGGTTGTCGAGGATGGCCACGGTGTATTCGTGGCCCTCGATCCACTGTTCGGCGAAGACCTGCCCGGGCTGTCTGCGCGCCGCCTCCCAGGCGGCCGGGAGATCGGCCGCCCGATCCACCCGGGTAATGCCCAGGCTCGAGCCCCCGCGGGCCGGCTTCACGATCAGGGGCAGCCCCAGCGCCTCGGCCACCGCATCCGGGTCGAACCCCGGGTTCAGCAACCGGTAGGGCGCACTGGGCAGGTTGCTCCCGGTCCACAGTCGCTTGCAGGCCAGCTTGTCCATCCCCAGGGCGGAACCCAGCACGCCGGTGCCGGTGTAAGGCATGCCGGCCAGGTCCAGGCAGCCCTGCAGGGCCCCGTCCTCGCCACACTCTCCATGCAGCGCGATGAAGACCCGGTCGAACCCCTCCAGGGGGAGGTGCAGATGCCCCATGTGCGCCCGCGTGAGGTCCACCGGATGCGCATCCACGCCCTGACGTCGCAGGGCCGCCAGCACGGCGTTGCCGCTGGCCAGCGAGACCTCGCGCTCTCCGGACCAGCCGCCCATCAATACCGCCACCCGGCCATAGTCGCGGGGTTCTGCGTCGTTACGATTCATGCCGTTCCCTCGCTGTCGTCGCCCGGGTCGATGAACCGGCCCAGGATGCGTACCTCCGGCTCCAGGCGGACGCCGAACCGCTGCTCCACCGTGTTGCGCACCGTGTCGATCAGGCGCTCGATGTCTTCCGCCCGCGCCGTACCGTCGTGAGTGATGAAATTGGCATGCACCGGCGACACCTCGGCCGCGCCGGCGCGCAGGCCCTTGAGCCCGGCGGCCTCGATCAGGCGTGCGGCGTGATCGCCTTCCGGGTTGCGGAACACCGAGCCGCAGGACGGCTGACCCAGCGGCTGTTTCGCCGAGCGTTCGCGCAGCAGTTCGCGGATGCGCCGGGTACCGGCCTCCGGGTCGCCCGGGCTCAGACGCAGGGTCGCCCCGGTGAACCACAGACGCTCGCGCGGATCGAGCCCCTGGACCCGGCGGTAACCGACCCGGAACGCATCCGGGCGGCGGGTTTCCAGCCGGCCCTCACGGTCGATCACCTCCACGGATTCCACCAGGGGCCAGGTCTCGCCGCCCCAGGCCCCGGCGTTCATCTGCAGGGCGCCGCCCACGGTGCCGGGGATGCCGGCGAGGAACTCCGCCCCCACCAGGCCCTCGCGGGCACAGAAGCGCGCCGCCTGGGCACAGGCCAGCCCGCCACCCAGGAACACCCGGTCGCCGTCCAGGCGTTCGCGCTCGGCCAGAACGCCCTGCAGATGCACCACCAGCCCGGCAACGCCGCCGTCGCGCACCAGGACGTTGCTGCCGAGCCCGAGGAAGGTGATCGGCAGGTCGGGCGCGAGGCGGGCGACCTGCGCCAGCAGGTTCGCGAGATCCTCGCGGTCCGCGGGGCGGAACAGCCAGTCGGCGTGCCCGCCGGCACGCCATGAGGTCAGCGGTGCCAGCGGTGCCCGCGCCTGCAGTTCGCCGCGTGGCTGCAGCTCGTGCAGATGACGCGCCGCGGCCAGGGCAGGGTCCAGCGGTGTCATGCGCCACCTCCGGTTAGCTCTTGCGGCAGCAGGGCCGCCAGGCGACCGATGTCGCCCGCCCCCTGGGCGATGATCACCTCGTCCGCCTGCAGCAGGCCCTCCAGCACGCCGGCCACGTCCGCGGCCTGTTCCACGAAAATCGGCTCGACCTGGCCGCGCAGACGGATGGCCCGCGCCAGGCTGCGCCCGTCGGCGCTGGCGATCGGCGCCTCGCCCGCGGCATACACCTCCAGCAGGATCAGCACGTCGGTCTCCGACAGCGCCTCCACGAAGTCCTCGAACAGGTCACGGGTGCGGGTGTAGCGATGCGGCTGAAACACGGTGATCCGCCGGCGACCGGGCCAGGCATCCCGCGCCGCGGCCTGGGTCGCGGCGATCTCGCGCGGGTGATGGCCGTAATCGTCGACCAGCGTCACCGGCCCGGCCGGCCCCGCCCACTCGTGGACCTGGAACCGCCGCCCGATGCCCTGGAAGCGTTCGAGCGCCGTGGCGATCGCCTCGCGCGGGGCCTCCAGCTCCCAGGCCACGGCGGCCGCGGCCAGGGCGTTGAGCACGTTGTGCCGCCCCGGGAGATTGAGGGTGACCGGGAACGGCTCGCCGGCCTCCGGCAGCTGCAGGCGGAAACGCGTCTGCACGCCCTCCTGGCGCACATCCAGGGCGCGCACATCGGCGTCGGCATCGATCGCGTAGGTCAGCCGCGGGCGTTCCAGCTCCGGCATCAGCTCGCGCACCTGCGGGTCATCGGCGCACAGGATCGCCAGCCCGTAGAAGGGCAGATGGTGCAGGAACTCGAGAAAGGTCTCGTGCAGCTGGCGAAAATCATTGCCATAGGTCCCCAGGTGATCGGCATCGATGTTGGTCACGATCGCGAGCAGCGGCTGCAGATGCAGGAACGAGGCATCGCTCTCGTCCGCCTCTGCCACCAGATAGTCACCCGCCCCCAGGCTCGAGTGGCTGGCGGTGGAATTGAGTCGGCCGCCGATCACGAAGGTCGGATCCATCCCCGCCTCCGCCAGCACGCTGGCCACCAGACTGGTCGTGGTGGTCTTGCCATGGGTCCCGGCGACCGCAATCCCGAAGCGGAAACGCATCAGTTCCGCCAGCATCTCGGCACGCCGCACGATCGGGATACCGCGGTCGCGCGCCGCGGCGACCTCGGGGTTGGACGGATCGATGGCCGAAGACACCACCAGCACGTCGGCCTCGGCCACGTTCTCCGGCCGGTGCTCGCCGACCACGCGCACGCCCATCTCCACCAGGCGGTCGATCATCGGCGAGCGGCCGAGATCGGAACCCGAGACCCGGTAACCGAGCTGATGCAGCACCTCCGCGATGCCGCTCATCCCGGAGCCGCCGATCCCCACGCAGTGGATCCGGCGGATGCGGCGCATCGCATGTTCCGGCAGGCGCGCGTGGCTCATGATCCCTCCCCCGCGGGGCCCGGCCCCGCCAGTTCCACACAGACATCGGCGAGGCGCGCGGCACTGTCGGGGCAGGCCAGCGCCCGCGCGCGTTCGGCACGGTCGCGCAGGGTCTCGCGGTCCAGCGAGCCCAGCAGCTTCGCCAGCGCCTGCGGCTCCAGCTCGGCATCGCGGAAACGCCAGGCCGCCCCGGCGTCCACCAGGGCCTGAGCATTCGCATACTGGTGATCGTCCACCGCATGCGGATACGGCACGAACACCGCGGCCACACCGGCGGCCGCCACTTCGGCTACGGTCAGCGCTCCGGCGCGACAGATCACCAGATCCGCCTCGGCCCAGGCCGCCTCCATGTCCGCGATGAACTCGGTGACCGTGGCTTCCACCCCGGCGTCGGCATACGCCGCGCGGGCTTCTTCCAGGGTGCGCGAGCCGGCCTGGTGTAGGACCTGCGGGCGCTGTTCCGACGGCAGCAGGCCGAGCGCGGCGGGCACCGCGTGATTCAGCGAACGCGCGCCCAGGCTGCCTCCCAGGACCAGGATATTGAGCGGCCCGCCGCGGGCGGCGTAGCGCTCGCCCGGGGCGGGCAGGGCCGCGATCGCGGAGCGCACGGGATTGCCAACCCGCGTGGCGCGGACCCCGGGCGGGAACGCACCGTCGAAACCGGCGAACACGCGGTCGGCGACCTTCGCCAGCCAGCGATTGGTCAGGCCGGCCACCGCATTCTGTTCGTGAATCACCAGGGGGCGTCCCAGGGCCGCGGCCATCAGCCCGCCGGGTCCCGCGGCAAACCCGCCGAAACCGATCACCGCATGCGGGCGAATGCGCCGGAGCAGCAACAGGGCCGCCCACAACGACAGCCCCAGGCGCCAGGGGGCGAAGGCCAGCCCGAGCAGCCCCTTGCCACGCAGGCCCGTGATCGGGAGGGTATGCAGGTCAATCCCGGCCTGCGGCACCAGGCGCGCCTCCACGCCCGCACGAGTCCCCAGCCAGACCACCTCGACCCCGCGCTCGCGCAGGGCCTCGGCCACCGCCAGCCCGGGGAAGACATGGCCGCCGGTACCGCCGGCCATGATCAGCACGCGCGGGGCCGTCATGCCGCACCTCCGCTCTGCCGGGCGGCGCGCGAACGCCGGCGAGGCACCGGGGCCGGCGCCGGGGTCCGCGCCTCGCGGGCCACCCGCAGTACCAGACCGACCGCAATCATACTGACGATCAGCGAACTGCCGCCGTAGGACAAAAACGGCAGGGTCATCCCCTTGGTCGGCAGCAGCCCCATGTTCACGCCCATGTTCAGGGCCGCCTGCAGGCCCAGCCAGATCGCCACGCCGAAGCTCAGATGGGCACCGAAGGCATGACCGCTGCGCTGGGCCTCCAGGCCGATGCGCAGGCAGCGCCAGACCAGTCCTGCGAACAGTGCGATCAGCACCAGCACGCCGAAGAAACCGAACTCCTCGGCGAACACCGCGAACAGGAAATCGTTATGCGCCTCCGGCAGGTAGAACAGCTTCTGCACGCTGCCGCCCAGCCCCGACCCGGTCACCCCGCCGGAGCCGATCGCGATCAGCGACTGGGTCAGCTGAAAACCGCTCGCGAACGGGTCCTGCCACGGGTCCATGAAGGCCGTCAGGCGAGCCATGCGGTAAGGCGCCGCAACCGCGGCGACCGCCATGCCCGCCGCGATCGTGCCCCCCAGCGCGAGGAACTGCGACAGGCGAGCGCCGGCGAGGAACAGCATGCCCATGCCGATCGCCAGCATGATCGCGGCCCCGCCGAAATCCGGCTGCAGCAACAGCAGGACGGTACCGGCCCCCAGCACCACCAGCGGACGCACGAACCCGGCCAGCTGCAGGCGCAGGGTGGAGTAATGACGCACGATGTAGCCCGCCAGGTACATCACCACCAGCAGCTTGGCCAGCTCGGCCACCTGCAGATTGAACGCTCCCAGCGGGATCCAGCGGGTTGCCCCGTTGACCGTGCGTCCGACGCCGGGGAGCAGGACCACCACCAGGATCAGCAGGAACAGCGCCAGCAGCCACGGGCCGGCGCGCTCCCAGCGCGCCAGCGGCACGTTCCATGCCGCCACCGCGGCCATCGTACCCAGCGCGGCAAACAGCACCTGACGCTGGAGGAAGTGCCAGGCGTTGCCGAAATCACGCGCGCCCATCTCCATGGAGGCCGAAGCGACCATCACCAGCCCCAGCGCGACCAGCGCCGCGGTCAGCGCCAGCAGCGGCAGGTCCACCTCCTGCTGCAGGCGCCGAACCATGGGCGAAGTCGGCTGGCTGACCGGGGCGCTCATGCCGCCAGCTCCCGCACGGCCCGGGCGAAGTCATCACCCCGGGCGCGATAGTCCGGATACATGTCCAGGCTGGCACAGGCGGGCGACAGCAGCACGGTGTCTCCCGGCTGCGCCCATTCCGCGGCATGCGCCACCGCCGCATCCATGTCGTCGACCCGCTGCACCGGCACCACCGGGGCGAGGGCACGCGCGATCAACGGCGCGTCCTCGCCCAGCAGCACCGCGCCGCGCACCTTGCCGGCCAGTTGATCGGCCAGCGGGGCAAAATCCTGCCCCTTGGCCTGCCCGCCCGCGATCAGGACCAGCGGCCCGGGCGTGCCGCGCAGTGCGGCCAGGGTGGCACCGAGGTTGGTGCCCTTGGAATCGTTGATCCAGTCCACGCCGTCGACCGAGGCGATCCACTGCGAGCGATGCGGCAGCCCCGGGAAATCGGCCAGCGCCGCCAGGGCCCGGGCCCGGCGTCCGGCCGAGTCCAGCCACGGCCAGACCAGGCCCAGTGCGGCGAGGGCGTTGGCCCAGTTGTGCTGGCCGCGCATGCGCAGGCGCGCGGTCTCCAGCAGGGCCTGGCCGCCGCGACACAGGTGCGGTCCCTCCCCGTGGCCGCCGACACACACGCCCCAGTCGGCGTCCGCCGCCGGCGCGCCCAGACCGAAGGTCTCGCGCGCCATGCCCGGCGGGGTGGTCAGCTCCGCCACCATCGGGTCGTCACGATTGAGCAGTCCGCGCCGCGCGCCGCGGAACACCCGCTGCTTGGCGCGCAGGTAGGCGGCCATGTCGGGATGGCGATCGAGGTGATCCGGCGACAGGTTGAGCACTACGGCAGCAGCGGGCGCAAGCTCGTGACACCGTTCCAGCTGGAAGCTGGACAGCTCCAGCACGAACACCTCCGGGTCGCGTTCCAGCAGGTCCAGCGCCGGGGTCCCGTAGTTGCCCCCCACCGCCACCGCGTAGCCGGCCGCATCCAGCAGTTCGCCGGCCAGCGCGGTCACGGTGCTCTTGCCGTTGGAACCGGTGATCGCGATCACCGGGGCTCCGGCCTCGCGGGCAAACAGGTCGATGTCGCCGGTGACTTCGGCACCGGCCTCACTGGCGGCGGCGATCACCGGGTGTTCCAGGGCCACCCCGGGCGAGACGATCAGGCGACGCACCCCGCTCGCATCCAGGCCGTCCAGCGGGCCGACCCAACGCTCGTTCAGGATCCGCGCCAGTTCGGGATCGGCACAGGCCGGCGGCTCGCGACGGGTATCGGTGACCGCGAACGACATCCCGCGCGCGAGCAGGTAGCGCGCCACCGACTGCCCGGTGGCGCCCAGCCCGACGATCAGGTTGTCGCCTCGCACCCGTTCCATCAGCGCACCTTCAGGGTCGCCAGACCGATGAGGACGAACACCACGGTCAGGATCCAGAAACGCACGATCACGCGCGGCTCCGGCCAGCCCTTGAGTTCGAAGTGGTGATGCAGCGGCGCCATGCGGAACATCCGCCGTCCGGTCAGCTTGAACGAGGCGACCTGCAGCATGACCGAGACGGTCTCCAGCACGAACACGCCGCCCATGATCAGCAGCACGATCTCCTGGCGGGTCAAGATCGCCATCATCCCCAGCGCCGCGCCCAGGGCGAGGGCCCCGACATCGCCCATGAACACCTGCGCGGGATAGGTGTTGAACCACAGGAACCCGAGCCCCGCCCCCACCAGCGAGGCGGCGAAGATGCCCACCTCGCCAACCCCGGGGACCGCGGGAATGCCGAGATAGTCGGCGAACACCGCGTGGCCCGCGGCATAGGCGAAGATGCCCAGCGCGCCGGCGACCAGCACCGCCGGCATGATGGCCAGGCCGTCGAGCCCGTCGGTCAGGTTGACCGCATTGGACGAGCCGACCACCACCAGCCACACCAGCGGGATGAACAGCCAGCCCAGACTGAACTCGATGTCCTTGAACACCGGCAGATAAAAGGTGGTTTCCACCGGATCCTGGGCCGTGAGCATGATCACCCCGGCGGCCACCAGGGCGAACAGGGTCTGCCACAGCAGCTTGGATTTCGCCGACAGCCCCTGGCTGTTGCCGTAACGCAGCTTGAGGTAGTCATCCCAGCCGCCGACGGCGCCGAAGGCCAGCGTGGTCAGCAGCACGATCCAGACGAAACGATTCGTCAGGTCGCTCCACAGCAGGGTGGCCACCGCCACGGCCACCAGGATCAGCGCACCGCCCATGGTGGGCGTGCCGGCCTTGCTCAGGTGCGATTCGGGGCCGTCCTCGCGGATGTTCTGACCCACCTTGCCCAGGGTCAGACGGCGAATCACCGAGGGACCGATCAGGAGCGCGATCGCCAGCGCCGTCACCACCCCGAGGATGGCGCGCAGGGTCAGGTACTGGAAGACCGTGAACCCGGAATGGAACTGGGCGAGATATTCAGTCAGTGCGAACAGCATCCGCCGCCTCCGGATTCACGGGCTGCGCGTCCAGCGCCTCCACGATGGATTCCATGTGCTGGCTGCGCGAACCCTTGACCAGCACGGTGGTTCGCTCGTCCAGCAACCCCTGCAGCCGCGCGACCAGTGCGGCATGATCGGGGAACCACTCGCCCTGCTCGCCGAAGGCATCGGCGGTTTCGCGGCCCAGCTCGCCGAGCGCCAGGCAGAAATCGATCCCCATTGCGCGGGCCTCCTGCCCGGTGGCCGCGTGCAGGGCCGCGGCGTCGCCGCCCAGCTCGCCCATTTCCCCCAGCACCAGGATGCGCCGACCGGGCACCGCCGCCAGCACCTCCAGGCCGGCCCGCAGGGAATCGGGGTTGGCGTTGTAGCTGTCGTCCCAGATGCGGGCACCGCCGGCGTGCTGCAGTGCCTGCAGGCGACCGGCGACCGGGCGCCAGTCGCCCAGTCCCTGCGCAATGATGTCGATCGCGGCGCCCGCGGCATTGGCGGCGGCAGCGGCCGCCACGGCATTCGCCGCGACATGGCGGCCGGGACCGGCAAGGCGGATCTCGCGGCTGGCCCCGAGGATCGTGAGGCGCAGGCGATCCGGGGCGACCCACACGCCCTCGACCTCGCCGCCCCCCTCGAGGGAGAAGCGCTGCAGATGATGGTGCTCGTTGAGCGAGAGCCAGTAGTCGGCAAACGGGTCGTCCAGATTCACCACTGCGGTTCCGCCCTGGGCCGGCAGCCCCGAATAGATCTCGGCCTTGGCGTGCGCCACGCCTTCCAGGCTGCCGAAACCTTCGAGGTGGGCATGACCGGCGTTGGTGATCATGGCGACGTGCGGCTGGGTCCAGGCGGCCATGCGGCCGATCTCGCCGGCGTGGTTGGCACCCAGTTCGATCACCGCGAAATCGGTATCCTCCGGCATCGCCAGCAGGGTCAGCGGTGTCCCGATCTCGTTGTTCAGGTTGCCTTCGCTGGCATGCACCCGCCCCATGCGCGCGAGGATCGAGCGCAGCATCTCGCGGGTGGTGGTCTTGCCGTTGGAGCCGGTCAGCGCGATCACCCGCGCATGGCACCGCCTGCGCCAGGTCGCGGCCAGTCGCCCCAGGGCCTCGCCGGTGTCGGGCACCACCACCTGGGTCTGCGGCAGGTCTTCGCGGGCGCGGCGAACCAGCAGCACCGGTGCCGGCAAGTCGGCGTGCAGATGGTCATGGGCATCAAAGTTCGGACCGCGCAGGGCGACGAACAGCCCGCCTTCGCGCGGGGTACGCGTGTCGCTGAACACGCCGGTGAATGCCACCCCGGCGTCCCCCTGCAGGCGCCCGCCCACGGCGGTCGCCAGTTCTCCGGCTGTCATCCGGATCATCGCTCCCCCTCCCCGGAAATCCCCTCGCGCGCCAGCCGGGCCGCCAGCTCGCGATCACTGAATGGATGAAACCGGTCACCGATCTGCTGGGTGGTTTCGTGCCCCTTGCCCGCCAGCAGCATGATGTCGCCCGGCCCGGCATCGGCGACCGCGGTACGCACCGCGGCTTCGCGATCGCCCATCTCGCGGCAGCGCGCGGGATCGTCACAGCCCTGGAGCACGGCGTGACGGATGGCCGCCGCATCCTCGTGGCGCGGATTGTCATCGGTCACGATCACCCGGTCCGCGGCACGCATGGCCACGCGCCCCATCGCCGGACGCTTGCCCCGGTCGCGATCGCCGCCGCAGCCGAAGACCACCAACAGGCGGCCGCGCACATGCGGACGCAACGCACTCAATGCGGCCTCCAGGGCCTGCGCGGTGTGGGCGTAATCGACCACCAGCTGGGCTCCGCCCGGCAGATCGTGACGCTCCATGCGCCCGGGGACCCCGGGCAGCTCGGCCACCGCGTCCGCGGCGGCCTCCCAGGCATGTCCGAGGGCATGCAGGGCGGCCAGAGTGGCCAGCAGGTTCTCGACCTGAAACCGTCCGTACAGCCGCGACCGCACCGGCACGCGCCGCCCGTCGGCAACGAGCACGAAGTGCAGTCCCTCCGGGCCGGCCTGGATCGCCTCGGCACGCGCCATCGCTGCGGAAGACTCCAGACCCCAGGTGATGTCGGTGACGCCCTCGGGCACCGGACGGCGCAGAAGCTCGTGACCGAGCTCGTCATCGGCGTTGATCACCCGCGTGCGCAGTCCCGGGCGGTCGAACAGCATGGACTTGGCTTCGGCATACGCGACCTGGCTGCCATGGAAATCCAGATGATCCGTGCCCAGGCGGGTCAGCACCGCGACGCGCACCGGAACCCCGTCCAGACGCCCCTGGACGAGCCCGTGCGAAGAGGCCTCCAGCGCCGCGGCTTCGCAGCCTTCGCGCGCCAGCCCGGCCAGATGCCGATGGAGCTCGAGCACGCCCGGGGTCGTGTGCCCGGCCGGGCGCAGCTGCCCCGGGCGCCCGACGCCCAGGGTGCCAACCAGTCCGGTCGGGGTACCCAGACGTTCGAGTGCCGCTGCGATCAGATGCGTCACCGAGGTCTTGCCGTCGGTGCCGGTCACCGCGACGATCGGTGCGGCCTCCGGCCAGGCGCCGAATACCCGTTGCGCCATGGCCGGCAGCAGGGCACGCAGCCCCGGGACATGAACGCCGGGCACCCCGGTCGAGTCGACGGAGAGCCCCGCATCGGCCTCGTCCCACAGGATCACGCCGGCGCCGCGCGCCGCGGCATCCTCGGCGTGGGCCAGGCCGTGCTCGCGGGTTCCCCGGAGAGCCACGAACCCGGCGCCCGGGGTCACCGCGCGGCTGTCCTGCACAAGGTCGGTCACGACCAGCGGGCCGTGGCCCTCCAGGGCCTCGGGGAACTGCGCGTGCAGATCCACCCCGGCCACCCGTGGATCGGTCGCCGCGGCGGTCATGGCTGCGCCTCCTCGCCGATGGCGAGCTGCATCGGGATCTCGGGCATCGCGTCCGGGCGCACGTTGTACATGCGCAGTGCCGAGGCGGTTACCTCGCGGAACACCGGTGCCGCGACCGCCCCGCCGTAATGCACGTCGGCGGGTTCGTCCACGACCACCGCCATCACGAACCGTGGCTCGGATGCCGGGACCAGACCGACGAAACTGGAGTAGTAACGGTCCTCGGCATAACCGCCGCGCACCGCCTTGCGCGCGGTGCCGGTCTTGCCGGCGACCCGATATCCGTCGATCACGGCCTGGCGCGCGGTGCCCTCGCTGCCCACGGTATGTTCCATCATCGCGCGCAGGCGTCCGGCGGTGTCCGCGCTCATCACCCGTTGCGGCTCGCGGGCATCATCGGCGGTCTCGACCAGGCGCACCGGCAGGCGACGTCCGTCATTGGCAAAGGCCGTGTACCCGGCAGCCATCTGCAGCGGCGTGACCGCGAGCCCGTAACCGTAGCCGAGCGTGGCCTGCTCGACCTCGCGCCAGGCGGTGAAGTCGCGCAGGGTGCCACGCGCCTCGCCCGGAAAATGCAGGCCGGTTGCCTGCCCGAAACCGGCGCGGTGCAGCGTCTGCCAGAAATCGGCCGGATCGGTGTCCAGGGCAAGACGCGTTGCGCCCACGTTGGAGGACCGCGCGATCAGCGTGGTCAGGTCGATGGTGCCGTAGTCGCGCAGATCACGGACCGTCAGACGTCCCACCTGCATCGTGCCGGGCGCGGTGTCCAGGGTCACGTGAGGGTCGACCGCATCGGCATCCAGGGCCGCCGCGACGGTAAACGGCTTGATGACCGAGCCGGGTTCGAACGCGTCCACGACCGCCCGGTTGCGAGCGCGGTCGGAGCGGATCGAACTGCGATTGTTGGGGTTGAAACCGGGCTGATTGACCATCGCGAGAATGTCGCCGCTGCGCGCATCCAGCAGCACGGCCGATCCGCCGCGCGCGTCGTGGCGCTGCACCGCGGCCTTGAGTTCGCGGTAGGCCAGGAACTGCAGCCGTGCGTCCAGCGTCAGCCGCAGGGGGTTGCCTTCGCGCGCCGGACGGATGCTGGCGACGTCGCGGATGGTACGACCATGCCGGTCGCGCAGTACCCGCTTGGCGCCCGGCTGCCCGGAGAGCCAGTAGTCGAACGCGAGCTCGACCCCTTCCTGGCCCTGGTCGTCGATGTCGGTGTAACCCAGCACATGCGCGACCGCCTCGCCATGCGGATAGTAACGGCGAAACTCGCGCGTCAGGGACACCCCGGGGACGCGCAGGGAGGCCACCGCTTCGGCCCGGGCCGGCAGCATGTGCCGACGCAGATAGACGAACTCGCGGTCGGCGCGATTTTCGATGCGCTCCGCCAGGGTCTCGCGGTCCATGTCCAGGGCCGCGGCCAGCTCGCCCCAGCGTTCGCGCGCCTCCAGCAGCGCCCCCGGATGCGCCCACGCGGTCTGCACCGGTGCCGAGATCGCCAGCGGTTCGCCGTGGCGATCGGTAATCGCACCGCGGTGGGCGGTCTCGGTCAGCGTGCGCACCTGGCGCGCCTCGCCCTGGGCGGACAGGAACTCGCTCTTGAACATCTGCAGATCGGCGGCGCGCAGTACCAGCGCGATCAGCATCAGGACCAGCAGGACCACCAGCGCCCGCAGACGGCCCATCGAGATTTCGCGTTTCAGCGCGCCCATGCGTCCCTCCCGATCACCACCAGGCGATCCGCATCGGGGCGCGACATGCCCAGCTCCTCGCGTGCATGACGCTCGATACGCCCGGGCGTCGCCCAGGTGGACTGCTCGATCTGCAGCCGGGTCCATTCCAGGTTGAGGCGGTCGCGCTCGGCCAGCACCGCCTGCTGCTCAACGAACGCCTGACGCGCCTCGTGGCGCGCCACCACCACGCCAATCGCCGACGCAAACGCGCCCACCGACAGCGCGACGATCGCGAGCCCGCGCCAGACCATCAGTTGCGCTCCGCCACGCGCAGCACGGCCGAGCGTGCCCGCGGATTGCGTTGCTGTTCCCCGGCATCCGCCCGCACCGGCTTGCCCAGCGGGCGCAACGGGCGCGGTGCCGCCTCCGGCATGACCGGCAGCCCGCGCGGGATGCGGGGGGCATCGTCACGGTCCCCGCGGAAGGCCCGCTTGACCATGCGGTCCTCCAGCGAATGAAACGCGATCACCACCAGGCGCGCCCCGGACGGCAGAACCTCGGGGATGGTTTCCAGCCACGTCTCCAGCTCGCGCAGCTCGGCGTTCACCTGGATGCGCAGGGCCTGGAAGGTGCGCGTCGCGGGGTGCTTGCCGGGCTCGCGGCGCGGCACCGCGGCACGCACCAGTTCCGCCAGGCGCGCCGTGCGGGTAATCGGACCTTCGGCACGGGCGCGCACGATCGCGCGGGCGATGCGCCGCGAGAAACGCTCCTCGCCGTACTGATAGATCACGTCCGCGATCTCCTTTTCCTCGGCACGCGCCAGCCAGTCGGCCGCGCTTTCGCCGGACGACGGGTCCATGCGCATGTCCAGCGGGCCGTCATGCTGGAAACTGAAACCGCGCGCGGCATCGTTCAGCTGCGGCGATGACACCCCGAGATCGAGGAACACGCCATCCGGCCGGCGATCGGGGTAGCGCTGCCGCAGCACTTCGGCCATGGACGAGAACGGCGCGGACTCGAACGCGAAACGCGGGTCCCCCAGAAACGAAGAGGCGGCCTCGGCCGCCTCGGGATCCCGGTCCATCGCCAGCAGGCGACCGTCCGGCCCCAGACGGTCAAGCAAGGCGCGGCTGTGCCCGCCCCTTCCGAAGGTACCGTCCACGTAGAAACCGTCAGCGCGCACCGCCAGCCCCTCGAGCACGGCGTCCAGCAGGACCGGGACATGGGCCTGTTGCGGTTCCTGCATCACAGCGAGATCGACTCGAGTTCTTCGGTATCGATGCCATCCTCGAACATCTCCTCGCAGCGCTGATCCCAGGTCGCCTGATCCCAGATCTCGAACTTCTTGCCCTGACCCAGCAGGGCGACCTGCTTGTCCATGCCGGCAAACTTGCGCAGCGGCTGCGGCAGCAACAGGCGCCCGTTGCCGTCAAGCTCGCAGTCGGAGGCATGCCCGACCAGCAGGCGCTGCAGGCGGACCACGGCCGGCTTCAGGTTGGGGCGCGACATCAGGTTCTGCTCGACCCGCTCCCATTCCGGGCGCGGATACACCAGAAGACAGCGATCCGGGTGAACCGTAACCACCAGCTGGCCGTCGCAGGACGCCACGAGCTCATCGCGATAACGCGCCGGCATGGCCAGGCGTCCTTTCGCATCCAGATTGAGCTGACTGACGCCTCGAAACATGGCCGCTGGCGGTGGAATCCCACCTTCTCCCACTTTTCCCCACTTGAATCCACTATAGGTACACCCCTGTTGAGGGTCAAGGAAAAACGGGCTTGCACGAGAAAAATAAGCCTTGCATCACAGAGACTTACGAGACGCGGTCAATGCGACGGGAGAGGACCGGAACGGACCGTTCAAAACCAGCAGCCTGGCGATCACTCTTGAGAAATTACTTGATGATTTCGCGAGCACCCGGCCGGGGCGCGCGAGACACGCGGGGACAATGGTGGGGAAAAGTGGGAGCCGGCCTGTAAGCCGGGTTCTGTCGAGAACGATCATTCATCTGGGACGTCCGTCACCGGACGCCTCAAGCAGCCTACCCGGGTGCGATGCGGGCCACACCATGCACCCCTATTTGGCCTTGCTCCGGACGGGGTTTACCTTGCCACGGACTGTTACCAGCCGTGCGGTGCGCTCTTACCGCACCATTTCACCCTTGCCTGTGCCCGAACGAGCCGGGCCATCGGCGGTATGTTTTCTGCTGCACTTTCCGTCGGCTCGCGCCGCCCAGGTGTTACCTGGCGTCCTGCCCTGCGGAGCCCGGACTTTCCTCCACGCCACGCGGGCGCAGCGACCGCCCGGCCGACTCCCGTTCCCCTTTTACCCGCGCCCTGCTCCGGATGCAAGGATATCCGGGGCAGTCAGGCGGGATCATCGCCCTCTTCGCGGTCCGCCTGCTGCAGCTCCAGCGCGCGGGCGTAGAGCCGGTTGCGCGGCAGCCCGGTGGCATCCGCCAGCAGGCGCGCGGCCCGCTTGACCGGAAGCTCGGCGACCAGGCCGGCCAGCAGCCGTTCATGTTCGCCCGACAGCGCGTCGCCGTCTGCGTCGACGGCCGGCGCCGGGGCCAGCACCAGCACGAATTCCCCGCGCGTGCGCCAGGCATCCGCCTCCAGCCATTCGGGCAGACGGCCGGCCGGACCGTAATAATGTTCCTCGTATTGCTTGGTCAGCTCGCGCCCGAGGAACACGGAGCGGTCCGGCGCCTGCGCGGCCAGCTCCCGGGCCGCCGCAAGGATGCGATGCGCGGACTCGAACACGATGCCGGTCTGCGGACGCGCCAGCAGTTCGGCCAGGCGTCTTTCGCGCGCGCCGGCGGCGTGCGGCAGGAAACCGTCAAAACAGAACCGGTCGCTCGGCATCCCCGATACCGCCAGCGCGGCCAGGGGGGCGCTCGGGCCGGGCACGGCGCGCAGGGCATGGCCGGCTTCGCGGGCCCCGCGGACCAGGCGAAACCCGGGGTCCGACACCAGCGGGGTGCCCGCATCCGAGATCAGCGCCACATCTTCGCCCGCGGCCAGCTGCGCGAGCAGCCCCGCGACGCGCTGTTCTTCGTTGTGTTCGTGCAGACTGACCAGCGGCGTGTCGATACCCAGCGGCGCCAGCAGCGCGCGGCTGTGACGCGTATCCTCCGCCGCGATGCGCGAGACATGCGACAATACATCCCGGGCGCGCTGTCCCAGATCGGCCCGATTGCCGATCGGGGTGGCCACCACCCACAGGGTTCCGCCCTGCGTTGACACTGTTTCGCGGGCTTCCAATACTGACTCCTTATCGCCAATCCGATGTCTGCCGTGAACCGACTCCCGCTCCCCCTCCGCCCGCTACACCGCTCCGTGCCGGGCCCGGGCCTGACGCGCCCGCTCATGGTACTGCTGGCGGCCGGCCTGATGGCCGCCTGCGCTGCGCCGCAACCGGATCCCGCGCCGACACCGGACCCGGACCCCGAAATCCCGGCCGAGATCGAGCTGGCCCCGGAGCCGCTGGCCGAGCATCGGCTCGAGCGAATCGAGGCGTTGCCGGACGAGCAGGCCGAGCCGGAGGAATTGCGGGCCGCGGTCGACGCGGTGCTGGCACTGGACCCGGTCCCGGAACCGCTGCTGGAACGCGCGGAGGCGGCCTGGAACCACCTGCCCGACGCGGAGCCACGCCCGCTTGCCGACCGCGTGCGCGGCGGCTGGCTGGCCTGGCACCGCGGGGAGGCCGACCTCGCGGCCGAGCGCCTGGGGGCTGACGATCCGGACGATCCGACACGCACCCCGGAATTCCATCGGCGCGGGATGGAGCTGCATGCCCGGCTGCTGGAATGGGAACAGCAATGGTATCAGGCCCTGAATGTGCGATTTCGGCTGGATTCGCTGCTGACCCTGGAACCCGATCTGCAGACCGCCAACCATGAGCGGATCTGGGGCCTGATAGCCGCCCTGCGCCCGACCCAGCGGGAACGACTCGGGCGCGAGAACATCGTTGGGGCCGATGGCTGGCACCAACTGTTCCGGGGACTTGGCCGGGCAGACGATGCCGCCGCAGCGGAAACGTTTGCCCAACGCTGGCAGCAAGCCTTCCCCCGGCATCCCGCGAACAGCCATCTCCCGGAGCTGCTCGCGGCGTCGCCCGCCAGCGCGGACCCGGCCGGAGATACGGTGGTCCTGCTGCCAATGTCGGGCAATCTGGCCGGCCTTGGAGAGGCGGTTCTCGACGGCATCACCCGGGCGCATTATGCCGACGGCCAGGGGCAGCTGCGGGTGCGCGATACCCGGGGCGATCCACGCCAGGCCGTTGCCCTTTACCGGGATGCAGTCCTCGAAGGTGCCGATCACATTATCGGCCCGCTGCAGCGCGATGCCGTCGCCGCGGTGGCCGACCTCGAGGAGCATCGCCCCGGCGTGCTCCTCAACCGCACTGCCAACCCGCTGCCGCGCGGCGTGACCGCACTGGCGCTGGATCCCGAGGCCGACGCCCGTGCCGTTGCCGACCGCGCGGCTCGCACCGGCTGGGGCGCCGGCCTCGGCATCATCGCCGAGGGGGCCTTCGGTGATCGCCTGGCGTCCGCATGGTCACTGGCCGCCGAGGAACACGGGGAACCACCGCGGGATGTGGCGCGGGTGGACACCCGCGCCGGGGACCTCAACGACCGCATCGCCGCCCACGTCGGGATTGATCGCAGTCGCGAGCGCATTGCGTCGGTGTCCCGGCGCCTCGGACTCGGTCTCGAAGGCGACCCGCAGATTCGCGCCGATGTCGGTTACATCTTCGTCGCGGGGAGCGCTGCCGACGTACGCCGCATCGCCCCGCATCTGCATTTCCACCAGGCGTCGCGCCTGCCGATGATGTCCACGCCACATGTCTATCCGGGCCGTCCCGACGCCTCGCGCGACCGCGATCTCAACGGGATCGCGTTCCCGGATGCGCCCGGGCTGTTCACTGAAATCGCCGCGCTCGGGAACACCGGAGCCGAGCCGCTGCGGGAACAATCCGGGCTGCCGCGCTTCTATGCCCTGGGCATGGACGCCCGGCGCCTGGCCGTACGCGCCGGCACTAGCTACGCGGCCCCGCATACGACGCTCGTCGGTACCGCCGGCGAGTGGCAACTCAACCCGTTGACCGGTGACTGGCAGCGGACGCCGGCCTGGGCGCGGTTCGTTCGTGGTGAACCCCGGCGGCTGGACGCCGCGACTCCCTCGGACTGATGTTCCGTCCGGGAGAATCCGGCCAGCAGGCCGAACAACGCGCCGCGCGCTATCTCCAGGATCGCGGACTGCGGCTGGTCGCCAGCAATGTCCGGCGGCCCTGGGGCGAACTGGACCTGATTCTGCGCGAGGGGGACACCGTGGTCTTTGTCGAGGTCCGCATGCGCAGCAATCAGGATTACGGAGGCGGACTGGAGAGCGTCGACCGGCGCAAGCGCCGCAAGCTGGTGCGCATGGCGGAAACCTGGATGCTGGAGGAAGACTGGAACGGCCCGGCGCGCTTCGACGTGGTGGCGCTGGACGGTGATGGCGGCGTGGAATGGATCGTGGACGCGATCCGGGCGGACGACTCATGAGCGATCTCGCGCGCGAGATCGAACGCCTGCTGCCGCCGGAGGACCGCCTGCTGGACCCGGCGGACTGCTGGGCCTATGGCGCCGACAATTCGCGGCTGCACGCCCCGCCCGAAGCCGTGGCGTTCGCCCGCGACAGTCAGACCGTCGTCGAACTCGTCCGCCTGTGCCGGCGCCTCGGGGCGCCGTTGGTGGCGCGCGGCCGGGGCACGGGCACAACCGGCGCGGCGGTTCCCGACCGCGGAGGACTGGTGCTGTCCCTGGAGCGCATGAACCGCATCGTGGATGTGGATCCCGCGAATCGCTGGCTGATTGCGGAACCCGGGGTCACCAACGCCGAGATTCAGGCCGCGGCAGGCGAACACGGTTTCTTCTGGCCCCCCGACCCGACCAGTGCCGCGTATTGCACCCTGGGAGGGAATCTCGCCTACAACTCGGCCGGGCCGCACGCGGTGAAGTACGGAACGCCGCGCGACAATACGCTTGGTCTGGAGGCCGTCGCGGGCACCGGGGAATACTTTCGCACCGGCGTACGCACCACCAAGGGTGTGGTCGGCTACGACCTCACCCGCCTGCTGATCGGCTCGGAGGGAACTCTGGGGATCATCACCCAGGCGACCCTCAAGCTGACACCCCGTCCGGAGTGCACCCGCCTGCTGCAGGCGGTCTACCCGACCATCGATGCGGCGGCCCGGGCAGTCGCAAGACTGATGGCGCGCGCGGAGTCGCCTTCGGCGCTGGAGTTCATGGATCGCTCGGCTATCGGGATGATCCGCGGTTATGGCGGGGTGGAACTGCCGGAAGCCGCCGGAGCCATCCTGATGATCGAGGCCGACGGTCCCGCCGAGATCATCGAGACCCGGACCGACGGGATCCGCGGGGCGGCCGCCGAAGGGGCGCTGAGCGTGGATGTCGCGGACACACCGGAGGCGATGGAGCGTCTCTGGCAGGTACGCAAGGCCCTGTCACCGGCGCTGCGGACCATTGCCCCGAAGAAGATCAACGAAGATGTCGTGGTGCCGGTATCGCGGATCCCCGCCCTGATCGGCGGCCTCGAGGAACTGGCCGAGCGGCATGCCATCCGCATCGTCAATTTCGGCCACGCCGGCAACGGCAACATCCACGTGAACCTGCTGGTCAATCCGGACGATCCGGAAGAGATGCAACGGGCCGAAGTGTGTCTGGATGAAGTGTTCCGCCTCGTCCTGTCGCTCGACGGCAGCCTGTCGGGGGAACATGGTGTGGGACTGGTCAAGCGACCGTTCGTGGATCGCGAACTGGATCCGGCCGCACTGACGCTGATGGAAGGGGTGCGGGCGGTGTTCGATCCGGACGGGATCCTCAATCCGGGGAAGGCGCCGCCCGCGCCGTGACGCGCGTCCTTACTTGACCACGGTCAGGGACGGGCCGCCCTTGCGCCGGGGCGCCTCGTCGCCGCCCTCGCCGCCATCACCCGCGTCGTCGCCGTCATCCGGCGGGCCGTCTCCGGGACCGGGGTCCGGATCCGGCCCGGGCTCACTGCCGAACATCATCCCCTGACCGTTCTCGCGCGCGTAGATCGCCATCACCGCGGTCTGCGGCACGAAGACATCCATCGGACTGCCGGCGAACCGTGCCGAGAACGACACGTACTCGTCCCCCAGCTCCAGCCCCTGCACGGCCGTGGGGCCCACATTCAGGGTGATCTTGCCCTGCTCGACGAAGGCGTCCGGCACGACCGTACCGTCCACCGTGGCATCCACCAGCAGGTGCGGTGTCATGCCGTTGTCGGTGATCCAGTCCCACAGGGCACGCAACAGATAGGGGCGGGAAGAAGTCAAAGCCGCAACTCCCGTTCGGCTTCGGTCAGGCTGATGGAGAAGGATTCGCGCCGGCACACCCGTTCGGCATAGTCCTGGATCGCCTGCGGCAGGCTTTCCAGTTCGATGCCCACGGCCGGCAACCGCCAGATGACCGGGGCGATGGCCGCATCCACGATACTGAACTCGTCACTCAGGAAGTACGGCTTGAGTTCAAAGATCTCGCCGGACGCGATAAAGCTCTCCTTGAGCACCTTGCGGGCCTTGCTGATACCGGAACCCGAAGCCTTCGCGAGGTTGTCCAGTCCCTCGTACCAGTCGCGCTCGACGCGATAGAGCGCCAGACGCGCGGCCGCGCGCGAGACCGGATCCACCGGCATCAGTGGCGGATGCGGGAAGCGCTCGTCGAGATACTCGGTGATGACATGGGTCCCGTACAGGGCCAGATCCCGGTCCACCAGGGTGGGGACCTCGTTGTACGGGTTCAGGTCGGAGAGATCTTCGGGCATGTCGTCGGGCCCGAGATTGACCACGTCCACCGCGATGTCCTTCTCGGCGAGGATGATGCGCACCCGGTGACAGCGCACGCAGTCGTGTGCAGAAAACAGCGTCATAACGGAACGGCGGTTGGCGACCAGCGCCATGGCATTCTCCCTAGCCCGGCATGGGGTTCCGCCGGGTCGACGGTACAGGATGCCGGCGCACCCCGGTCTTCCGGGGCACGCCGACTACGGCTCGTCCCGCCTAGTGTACGTCCTTCCAGTATTCCTTTTTCAAGAAGTACGCCAGCACGGTAAAGAAGGCGAGGAAGATCATCACGAAGACCCCGATCCGCTGGCGCTCCAGCTGCACGGGTTCGCCGATGTACGACAGATAGGTAACGATGTCGCGCACCGCTCGATCGTATTCGGTCGGACTCATGCTGCCGCTCTCGACCAGTTCCAGGCGTTCGTTGCCATCCTCGTCCTCGACCAGATCCTGCCAGCCCTGCTTGTGCCACAGGACATGCGGCATGCCGACATTACTGAAGATGGTGTTGTTAGCGCCCAGCGGACGGGACTCGTCGCGGTAGAACGACTTGAGGAAGGTATACAGCCAGTCCTCGCCGTGGATGCGGGCGGTCAGGGTCAGATCCGGCGGGACGACGCCGAAGGCCTCTTCGGCATAGTCGTCTTCCATGGCGATCTCCATCAGCGACCCGACACCTACCGGCTCACCCTCTTCGTCGGTGACGAAGATGAAGTGCTCTTCCATGTGCTCTTCGGTCAGGCCGATACCCTTGCCGACCCGGTTGTAACGCTCGTACTTGGTCGAGTGGCATCCCATGCAGTTGTCCGCGAACAGGCGGGCACCCCGCTGCAGCGCGTTCTGGTTGGAGATGTCCACGTTGGCCGACATCAGGTCGCCATCGTAGCCGGCGGCGGAAGCCGCCGGCATCGTCAGCAGGGCCGCAAGGCCCACGAAGGTTGCAGCAATCAGCTTTTTCATCACGAAGTCACCCTTTGCGGAACGGCACGGTCACGGCCCAGACCACGTGCGAACACGGGGGCCACCATGGTCACGAACAGATAAACGGTCGGGATGAGCCAGCCCCACATGATCAGGGAGGCCTCGTCCGGATCGAAGCGGACCACGTCGTAGAACGTGTAGATCGCGACCAGTACCAGGAACGCCAGGATGCTGAACCCGGCCGAACGCTCCCGCGACAGGAACCACAGCAGGAAGAAGAACAGGAAGTACACCTGAGCGAAGCGCAGGCTCATGTCGCTCACCGCGGTGGTGGCCTGCTGCAGGCCCAGCCAGCCGAGGATCACGAACGCCACCACGAACACCGCCAGGTTGAACTTGGCCGCGAACGAGCGATAGCGCATCGACTTCACGGGGTTGCGATCCAGCCACGGGATGACGAACAGGATCACCACCGCGGCACCCATCGCGACCACGCCCAGGAACGGGTCCGGAATCGAACGCAGCACCGAGTACATCGAGGTGAAGTACCAGACCGGCGGGATCAGGTCGGGGGTCACCAGCGGATCGGACGGGATGAAGTTGTCCGCCTTGAGGAAGTAGCCCCCGCCCTCGGGCGCAAAGAACACGATGGCGAAGAAGACGATCAGGAACACGCCCACGCCCACGATGTCCTTCACCGTGTAGTACGGGTGGAACGGGATGCCGTCCTTCGGGAGGCCGTTCTCGTCCTTGTGCGCCTTGATCTCGACGCCGTCGGGGTTGTTCGAGCCCACCTCGTGCAGCGCGATGATGTGCGCGGCCACCAGCAGGATCAGCACCAGCGGCAGGGCCACCACGTGCAGCGCGAAGAAGCGGTTCAGCGTGGCGTCCGACAGCAGAAAGTCACCGCGGATCCAGGTCACCAGTTCCGGCCCGATGTACGGGATGGTCTGGAACAGGTTCACGATCACCTGCGCGCCCCAGTAGGACATCTGGCCCCACGGCAGCAGATAGCCGGCGAAGGCCTCGGCCATCAGCACGACATAGATCAGCATGCCGAAGATCCAGATCAGCTCGCGTGGCTTCTTGTAGGAGCCATACAGGAGCGCCCGGAACATGTGCAGATAGACCACGACGAAGAACATCGAGGCGCCGGTGGAATGCATGTAGCGGATGAGCCAGCCCCATTCCACGTCACGCATGATGTACTCGACGGACGAGAAGGCGAGCTCCGCGTCCGGCTTGTAGAACATGGTCAGGAAGATGCCGGTGACGATCTGGATGACCAGCACCAGCAGGGCCAGCGAGCCGAAGAAATACCAGAAGTTGAAGTTCTTCGGCGCGTAATACTTGGCCAGGTGGTCGTTCCACATCTGAGACAGGGGGAAGCGTGCGTCCACCCAGCCCAGGAAGCCGCCCTGGATCTTTTCGTCCGGATTACTGGCCATCAGACGGTCCCTCCTTCTTCGTCGTCTTCGCCCACCAGGATCACGTCGTCCGTGAGGTACTTGTACGGCGGGATCACGAGATTGGTGGCCGCCGGCATGTTGGAGTAGACGCGTCCGGCCATGTCGAAGCGGGAACCGTGGCAGCCGCACAGCCAGCCGCCCTGCCAGGCGGCCCCCATCTCGGGATCACCGATTTCGGGACGATAGGTCGGCGAGCAGCCCAGATGGGTGCAGATGCCGATCACGACCAGGAACTCGGGATCGATCGAACGATGTTCGTTCTGGGCGTAAGGAGGCTGCTGCTCCTCGACTTCGGAGTGCGGGTCGCGCAGACGGTCCGTGATCCTGGACAGCCCTTCGATCATCTCGTCCGTGCGCCGGACCACCCAGATGGGCTGGCCGCGCCACTCGACGGAGATGCGCTGGCCCGGTTCGATCTCGCCGAGGGCGACCTCGACCGGAGCGCCGGCCGCCTGGGCGCGCGCACTCGGCTGCAGGGACGCCAGCATCGGTGCGGCGACTGCAGCCACACCGGCCCCGCCCACGACCGAAGTCGCGGCGACGAGGAACCGGCGACGGCCTCGATTTACGCCTTGGTTTGCCATGTTTGTCTCTCCAAACAACGTGTTGAAAGCGTGATGCGAGGATGCACCCGCCGGGCGCAGCCTGCTCGAAGGAGCCTTGTGGCTCTCTTGTTCGGACCCGACGGGCGGGCAGGAAAATCGTAATAGAATTCCCGAACACGCTAATAAGGTCAAGTACGACGCGGATCGTCGCGGCGTCGCAGGATCCGGGGCGTCCGCCGGCAGCAGACGGCTGCGGCCCGCGGCGCAGGGTATCAGGCCGGGTTGTCGAGATCGAGGAATTCGTGGGTCAGGTCGAACGTCCGCGCGCACCATTCGCCCAGCGCCCGCGGTCCGCCCCGCTCCGTCGCGTGGTGGCCGGCGGCCAGGTAGTGCACGCCCAGCTCGCGCGCCTCGTGCGTGGTCTGTTCGGAGATCTCGCCGCTGATGTAGGCATCGGCGCCCAGCTCGGCGGCGCGGGGCAGCAACGACTGGGCGCCCCCGCTGCACCAGGCCACCCGGCGCACGGGGTGTTCGCCGGCGGTGACCAGCAGGGGCTCGCGTCCGAGGGCGGTGGCGATGCGGCTGGCAAGCCCCGGGGCCGAGAGCGGCTCGTCCGGCGCGCCGACCAGGCCCACGCCGTCGTCGCGCAGCGTACCGTCGGCCACCAGCCCCAGGTCGCGTGCCAGGGAGGCGTTGTTGCCCACCTCCGGATGGGCATCCAGGGGCAGATGGTAGGCGACGAGGTTCATTCCGCTCTCCAGCAGGCGACGGATGCGTCGCTGCTTCATGCCGGTGATGACCTGCGGCTCGCCTTTCCAGAAATAGCCGTGATGCACCAGCAGGACATCGGCGCCGCGCTCGGCGGCGGCCTCGATGGTGGCAGCAGAGGCGGTCACGGCACTGACCACGTGGCGCACCTCGGTGCGGCCCTCGACCTGCAGGCCATTGGGACAGTAATCGGTAAACCGGGCAGGCTCGAGTTTGGCGTCGAGGCCCGCAAGCAGCTCGTCACGATGCATGGGAGGGACTCCGGTTCCGGCCGGGCCGACGACCCGGGCAAGGGGTTGGGACTGGGGGTGTCAGGATCACATGATCCGCGCGGGCGGGCGTGCACATGGACCAGTGTTTCCTTAAGCTGCCCCATATGGTGAATTTTTCTCGCTTCTTCCTGCAAGCTGCGGCGACCGGCGTCCTGATCGCGGTGGCGATCGCGGTGTTCTTCCCGGACTGGCTCGGTACCGGCGAGGACGGCACGACGGTGGACCGGGTGGCAACGCCGGCCGAGGATGCCACAGCCGCGCCCGCTTCCTATGCGCCGGCCGTGGAACGCTCGGCCCCGGCCGTGGTGAACATCATGGCCTCGCGCACCGTGGAGCCGGACCCGGGCATGCTGCTGGAGGAATTCTTCGGCCGCCGGGTCCCGCCGCCCGGCGAACGCGAGGAATCCAGCCTGGGCTCGGGCGTGATCATGACCGGGCAGGGGCACATACTGACCAACCATCACGTGATCGAAGAAGCCGAGGCGATCGCGGTGGTCCTGCCCGATGGCCGGGCGCTGCCCGCGGAGATCATCGGGATCGACCCGGACACCGACCTGGCGGTGCTGCGTGTGGAGACCGACGAGCCGCCGGTCGCCCCCCTGGGCCGGTCCAGCGATCTGCGGGTGGGCGATGTGGTCCTCGCCATCGGCAATCCGTTCGGGGTGGGCCAGACCGTGACCCAGGGCATCGTGTCGGCCACCGGCCGCAACCGTCTGGGCATCAACACCTTCGAGGATTTCATCCAGACCGATGCCGCCATCAATCCCGGCAATTCGGGCGGGGCGCTGATCAATGCGCACGGCGAGCTGGTGGGGATCAACACCGCGATCTTTTCCCGCTCCGGCGGCTCCCACGGGATCGGCTTTGCGATCCCGGCGGATCTGGCCCGTGACGTGATGACCCAGATCATCGAACAGGGCTATGTAACGCGCGGCTGGCTGGGGATCGAAGTCCAGTCCCTGAGCCCGGACCTCGCCCGCTCGTTCGGTATCGACGATGCCCTGGGGGTGCTGGTCGCCGGTGTGCTGCGCGAAGGACCCGCCGCACAGGCCGGCATCGAGCCCGGGGACGTGATTACTCACCTCAACGGTGACCGGGTGGAATCCCCGCGCGATGCCCTCGACATCATCGCCCGCACGGCGCCGGGCGAGTCGCTGGGCATCCGCATCGAGCGCGCCGGCGACCGCCACGACCTGGCAGCAGAAGTCGCCCAGCGCCCCATCTGACGCCGGCCGCCACCCTTCCGGGGTGCCGCGGCCTCGGGGCCTCAGCTCTGCCCCAGCGCGGCCTCCAGCGCCTCGAGGAAACGGTCGTTGTCCTCCGGGCGGCCCACGGTGACCCGCAGGTGGTCGGCCAGCAGCGGATGTGCACGGCCCACGTCCTTGATCAGCACCCCGCGCTCGCGCAGCCCGGCGAACACCGCCGGCCCCTGCCCTTCGTGCACGCGGAACAGCACGAAATTCGCCTGCGAGGGCACCACCGAAGTGACCCCGCCCAGCGCCTCCAGGGCCTGCAGCAGACGCTCGCGCTCGGCCACGATCGCCCGCGCCTGACCATCCAGCACATCGCGGTGATCGAGGGCAAAGCGGACGCTGCGCTGCGTCAGGGTGTTGATATTGTAGGGCAGACGCAGCCGGTCCAGCGCATCGATCCAGGCAGGCTCCGCCGCCAGATAACCCAGCCGGGTACCCGCCAGGCCGAGCTTGGATACCGTCCGCATCACCAGCAGGCCCGCGGTACTCCCGGCCTGTGGCATGAAGCTGTGCCCCGCGAACGGCGCGTAGGCCTCGTCCACCACGGTGATGCCGGGATTGGCTTCGATCACCGTCTGCACCGTCGCGGGGTCTTCCAGACGGCCGGTCGGATTGTTGGGATGGGCCAGGAACACGATCGCCGGCTGCTCCTCGCGGATCGCTGCCAGCAGGGCCTCCAGGTCCAGGGAGAAATCGGGCCGCAGGGATACGCCCCGGAAGGGCACGCCCAGCGCGCGCGCCAGCACGCCGTACATCACGAAACCGGGCTCCGGCGCGATCACCGGCCGCCCGCTTCCGGCCACCGCCTGGATCAGGATCTGGATCAGCTCGTCGGAGCCGTTCCCGAACATCAGGCCGGCGCCCTCGGGCACCGCCTCGGCCGCGCGCAGGCGTGCCGCGAGCCCCCGGGCCGCGGCATCCGGGTAGCGATTGAGCTCGGGCTCGCGCAGGGCTTCCAGCCAGGCGGCCTCCAGCTCGCCCGGCCAGGGCCAGGGGTTCTCCATCGCGTCCAGCTTGAGCAGCCCGGTGGCGTCCGCCACCGCGTAGGCCGGCTGCGCCAGGACCTCCGGGCGCATCAGGTCTTCCGGCCGGTCGTGGCGGCCCGCGCTCACGATTCCCGCCGCAGTTCCGCGGAGCGTGCGTGCGCGGTCAGCCCCTCGCCATGGGCCAGCTCCGCAGCGGTGCGCCCCAGCCGCGCCGCGCCTTCGGGCGAGCACTGGATGATGCTGGAGCGTTTCTGGAAGTCGTAGACCCCCAGCGGGGACGAGAAACGGGCGGTGCGCGAGGTCGGCAGCACGTGGTTGGGCCCGGCGCAGTAGTCGCCCAGGGCCTCGGAGGTGTGCCGGCCCATGAACACCGCGCCGGCGTGCCGCAGGCCGGCGTCCAGCGCCGCCTGCGGGTCGGCCAGCGACAGCTCGAGGTGTTCGGGGGCGACCCGGTTGGCCACCGCAACCGCATCATCCAGGTCGCGCGCGGCGATCAGCGCGCCGCGGTCCTGCAGGCTCGTGCGAATGATCTCGGCCCGCGGCATGTCCGCCAGCAGGCGGTCCATCGCCTCGTTCACCCGATCGAGGAAGGCATGGTCCCAGGACACCAGGATCGCCTGCGCCTGCTCGTCGTGCTCGGCCTGCGAGAACAGGTCGGCCGCGATCCACTCGGGGTCCGTCTCGCCATCGCAGACCACCAGGATCTCCGACGGACCGGCGATCATGTCGATCCCCACGGTGCCGAAGACCTCCCGCTTCGCCGCGGCGACGAAGATGTTGCCGGGGCCGACGATCTTGTCCACCGCGGGGATGGTGGCGGTTCCGAACGCGAGCGCCCCGACGGCCTGGGCACCGCCCACGGTGAACACCCGGTCCACCCCGGCGACCGCAGCAGCTGCCAGGACCAGATCATTCAGCTCCCCGTCCGGCGCCGGCACAACCATGACCAGCTGCTCGACCCCCGCGACCCGCGCCGGCACCGCATTCATCAGCACCGAGGACGGGTAGGCGGCCTTGCCGCCCGGCACATACAGCCCCACCGAGTCCAGCGGCGTCACCCGCTGCCCCAGCACCGTGCCGTCGGCGTCGGTGAACTGCCAGTCCTGCATCGACTGGTGTCGGGCGTATTCGCCGATGCGTTCGGCGGCCGTCTCCAGCGCCTCGCGCTGCGCAGCGGGTATCGCCTCCAGCGCCGCCTGCAGGCGTTGCTGCGGCACTTCCAGCCCGGCGACCGAGTCGCGCTCCAGGCGGTCGAAGCGCTCGGTGTAACGCAGCACCGCGGCGTCCCCCTCGGCCTTCACCGCGTCGAGGATCTCGCGCACCGCGTCGCGCACCCCGGCCTCCTCGCCCGACTCCCAGGCGAGCAGGCGCTCCAGCTCGGTTACGAATCCGGTCTCCCGCGTATCGAGTCGCTTGATCGAAGGCATGGCGTGTCCTCGTGCCCGGGCGTCAGGCCGGGGTGTTGTGCTTGCGGCGCGCGCGCACGGCTTCCGCCAGCCCGCGCAGGGTGGCCTCGGAGTCATCCCAGCCCATGCAGGCGTCGGTAATGCTCTGGCCATAGTTCAGCGGCTGCCCCGGGAGGATATCCTGGCGCCCGCCGAGGAGATGGCTTTCCAGCATCACCCCGATGATCCGCCGATCCCCCCCGGCGATCTGCTCGCCCAGCACCCGCGCGACCTCCGTCTGCTGCGCCGGGTCCTTGCGCGAGTTGGCATGGCTGCAGTCCACCATCACCTGTTCGGGCAGCTCGGCCATCTGCAGCTCCCGGCACGCCTGGTCGATGCTCTCGGCATCGTAGTTGGGCTGTTTGCCACCGCGCAGGATGATGTGACAGTCGTCGTTGCCGGTGGTGGAGAAGATCGCCGAGCGCCCGGCCTTGGTCACCGACAGGAAGTGGTGCGGCCGCGACGCCGACCGGATCGCGTCGATCGCCACACGCAGACTGCCGTCGGTGGAGTTCTTGAAGCCCACCGGGCACGACAGCCCGGAGGCCAGCTCGCGATGCACCTGGCTCTCGGTGGTGCGGGCGCCGATCGCGCCCCAGGCGACCAGGTCGGCAATGTACTGCGGGCTGATCAGGTCGAGGTACTCGGTGGCCGCCGGCATGCCCTTGACCGCGAGATCCCGCAGCAGGCCGCGCGCGACCCGCAGGCCCTTGTTGATGTGGAAGCTACCATCCAGATCCGGATCGTTGATCAGGCCCTTCCACCCCACCGTAGTGCGCGGTTTCTCGAAATACACCCGCATCACGATGTTCAGCGCATCGGAGAGCTCGTCACGCAGAGGCTTGAGGCGGTCGGCATAGTCCAGCGCGGCATCCACGTCGTGGATCGAGCAGGGGCCCACGATCACCTGCAGGCGGTCGTCCTCGCCATGCAGGATCCGATGGCAGGCCTGGCGGGCCTCGTACACCGTGTCGGATGCCGCATCGGTGATCGGCAGTTCGTCGCGCACGGTGTCCGGAGCGGACACCTCCTGGATGTCACGGATCCTGAGGTCGTCGGTATCGGCGGTCATGGCAGTCTCGGTTACGTCGTCGCGGGCGTCACGGCCTCGCGCAGGTTCTCAATGAGATTTTGAATCAGTCCATGTCTCATCTTCATGGCTGCCTGATTCACGATCAACCGGGAACTGATGGGGGTAATCTCCTCCAGCGGCTCCAGGCCGTTGGCGCGCAGCGTATTGCCGGTATCCACCAGATCCACGATGTAGTCGGCCAGCCCTACCAGCGGCGCGAGTTCCATCGAGCCATACAGCTTGACGATCTCCACCTGGCGCCCCTGGCTGGCGAAATAGTTGCGCGTGATATTCACGAACTTGGTCGCGATGCGCAGGCGCGTGCCCGGGTCCGGCTGCTGCCCCGGGTGGCCCGCCAGCATCATGCGGCAGCGGGCGATGCCCAGGTCGAGCGGCTCGTACAGCCCGGCGGCCCCGTGCTCCATCAGCACGTCCTTGCCGGCCACTCCCACCGCGGCGGCACCGTGCTGCACGTAGGTCGGCACGTCGGTGGTCCGCACCACCACGATCTTCACGTCCTCGCGGGTGGTGTCGAGGATCAGCTTGCGCGTCCTGTCCGGATCCTCCAGCGGCTCGATCCCCGCCTGTGCCAGCAGCGGCAGGGTGTCCTCGAGGATGCGGCCCTTGGACAGGGCAATGGTCAGGGTGTTGGCGTCCATCATGTCAGGCAGGCTCCCGGCGAATCGTTGCGCCGATCTGGCTCAGTTTTTCCTCGATGCATTCATAACCGCGATCGATATGGTAGATACGTTCCACGGCGGTCTCGCCCTCAGCGACCAGACCGGCGAGGATAAGGCTGGCCGAGGCGCGCAGGTCGGTGGCCATCACCGGCGCACCCACCAGCTGTTCCACACCCTCGACGATCGCGGTGTTCCCCTCGATGGTGATCCGGGCGCCCATGCGCTGCAGTTCCAGCGCATGCATGAAGCGGTTCTCGAACACCGTCTCCACCACCGAACCGGTTCCCTCGGCGACCGTGTTCATCGCCATCATCTGCGCCTGCATGTCGGTCGGAAACGCGGGAAACGGCGCGGTCCGCAGATTCACCGCCCGCGGGCGACGCCCCCGCATGTCCAGATCGATCCAGTCCGGACCGGTCTCCACCCGGGCGCCCGCTTCGTCCAGCTTGGCCAGCACCGCATCGAGCAGCTCCGGCCGGGTGTTGCGGGTGCACACATGCCCCCGGGTCATCGCGGCTCCGACCAGGAAAGTCCCGGTCTCGATGCGATCGGGCATCACGTCGTAATCGCAGCCATGCAGGCGCTCCACGCCCTCGACCCGGATGGTGTCGGTCCCGGCGCCGCGGATCCTGGCCCCCATCGCGGTCAGGCAGTCGGCCAGGTCCACCACCTCCGGCTCGCGGGCGGCGTTTTCGATCAGGGTCTCGCCCTCGGCCAGGGTCGCCGCCATCAGCAGGTTCTCGGTGCCGGTGACGGTGACCTGGTCGAACACCACCCGCGCGCCCTGCAGCCGCCCGGCCCGCGCATGGATGTAGCCACCATCGACGTCGATCTCGGCGCCCAGCGCCTCCAGCCCGCGCAGATGCAGATTCACCGGCCGCGAACCGATCGCGCAGCCCCCGGGCAGGGACACCTCGGCCTCGCCGAAGCGCGCCAGCAGCGGCCCCAGCACCAGGATGGACGCGCGCATGGTCTTGACCAGATCGTAGGGCGCAACGCACTGGGTCAGGGTGGCGGGATCCACCTCGATGCGCATGCGCTCGTTCACCGTGAGGCTCACGCCCATGCGCCCCAGCAGTTCCATGGTGGTGGTCACGTCCTGCAGGTGCGGTACGTTGCCGATCACCATGGGGCTGTCGGCCAGCAGCGTCGCCGACAGGATGGGGAGTACCGCGTTCTTGGCGCCGGAGACCCAGACCTGACCGTCCAGGGGCTCGCCGCCGGTGATGATGAGCTTGTCCATGTATTGCCCGGTTCGCACGCCGGGCCAGGAGCGGACCGGCAAAACCCGCAATGATAACGAAACTGCGTCGCCGGCGCGCGGCGCCCCGCCCCGGGCCGGTCAGTGGCAGCCGGGCGGATCCGCCGCCTTCGCCGCGGATTCACTGATCACGCCCCGCAGGTCGTACAGTTCCAGCAGGGGCGCCAGCCGTGCGGGCACCGGCTCGAACACCAGGAAATGCCCCCGGTGCCGGGCCTGGCGCCACAGGGTCACCAGAAACGCCAGACCGGCACTGTCAATGCGCCCGGTGTCGTCCAGCGCCACCCGGGCATGTTCGGGCAGGCCCTGCCACAGCGGCCGCACCTGGCGTTCCAGCCCCGGCACGGTCACAAAGGTCAGATGACCGCGCAGCACCAGGCCCGCGTCATCGGCGGTAATCCGGGCGTCGCTCACCGGTCCTCCGCAGCGCCGGTCTCCTCGGCCACGTCGTCCACCGCCTCCTCGATCAGCTCCTCGTCGCCATCCTCCAGGCGCACGATCAGCTCCTCGAGCCCGTCACGGGAGATCTCGTCACCGAAGCGGCTGCGGAAATTGCCCACGAACGACAGCCCCTCGGCCTCCACGTCGAACACCTTCCATTCGCCATTGACCGGACGCAGGCGGTAATTGACCTGCAGGTTGGACTGCCCGGACCCCATCACGATCTCGCTGGCCACCACCGCCATGCGGTCGTCCTCGCGCGAGCGCCGTTCGATGATGCGCACTTCCTTGTCCAGGTGATCCGCCAGCTGCACCCCGTAGACCTGCAGCAGGGTCGTGGTGAAGGCCTCGGTGAAGCGGCTGCGCTGCTCGTCGGACGCATCGCGCCAGTGGCGCGCCAGTACCAGCCGTGCCATGCCGTCCACGTCGACATGCGGCAGCACCCGCTCGCGCAGCACCTCGATCACGAACTCGGGCTCTTCCTGCGCGCGCTCCTCGTTCTCGCGCAGGACCTCGTACACCTCGTTCACCGAGCGCTCCATCATCTGCACCGGGCTTTCGGCCTGAGCGGCCGGGGCCAGCGTCGCCAGCAGCAGGGCCGCCGCGGCCAGCCATGCCGGCGCGGTACGCGGGGAACGAACGAAATTCGGCAACAAACGCATGGCACACTCCCTCGGGGTTGGGTGGCCGGGATGACTCAGTCATCCCCCATGTTGGTCATGAACCGACCGATCAGGTTCTCGAGGACCACGGCCGACTGGGTGAACAGGATCCGGTCACCGTCCTGCAGGGTATCGTAGTCGCCACCCGGCTCCAGCGCGACGTACTGCTCGCCCAGCAGGCCCGCAGTATGAATGCTCGCCTGGGTATCCGCCGGCAGGTAGTCGTGTTCCGAACGAATCGCCAGGGTTACCTTCGCCTCGAAGGCCTCGGGGTCGTAGCGGATGTCGGCCACGCGGCCGACCCGCACCCCGGAGATGTTGACCGGCGCGCGCACCTTCAGCCCGCCCACGTTGGAGAAGTAGGCGGTTACCTCGTAGGTGTCGCCGTCGCGGTATTCGGTGATGTTGCTGACCTGCACCGCCAGATAGAACAGCGCCGCCACGCCCAGGAGCACGAACACCCCGACGGCCAGCTCGACGAAACGCATCTTCATGATTGCTTCTCCACTTCTCAGTCCCCGCCGAACATCAGGCCGGTCAGGATGAAATCGAGCCCCAGCACGGCCAGCGAGGAGACCACGACCGTCTGCGTGGTCGCGCGCGAGATGCCCTCCGAGGTCGGCGAGGCGTCCACGCCCTGGAACACCGCGATCCAGGTGACCACGAAGCCGAACACGATGCTCTTGATGACCCCGGAGAGGACATCCTCGTTCCAGTCGGTGACCGCCTGCATCTGCGAGAAGTAGGCCCCGCTGTCGACGCCCAGCAGCCCGACCCCGACGATGTAACCGCCCATCACGCCTACCGCGCTGAACATCGCGGCGAGCAGCGGCATGGAAAGGAAGCCGGCAACGAAGCGCGGCGCGAACACCCTGCGGTAGGGATTCACCGCCATCATCTCCATCGCCGAGAGCTGCTCGGTGGTCTTCATCAGGCCCAGTTCCGCGGTCAGCGCGGAGCCGGCGCGTCCGGCGAACAGCAGCGCGGTCACCACCGGCCCCAGCTCGCGCACCAGTGACAGCGCGACCACCCCGCCCAGGGCCTCGGCAGCGCCGAAGTCCACCAGGGTGATATAGCCCTGATAGCCCAGCACCATGCCCACGAACAGCCCCGAGACGACCACGATCAGCAGCGAGCGCACGCCCACCGAATAGACCTGCCACACGGTCAGGCCGAAGCGCCGCACCACCGCATCCAGCGCGGCGAAGGTCCGCAGCAGGAACATCGAGGCCCGCCCCAGCACCGCCAGGGCATTCAGGCTGAAGCGCCCGACCGACGCGATCGCGTCAATCATGGTTGCGCCCTCCCGCGTCCAGCAGGTCGTCCTGATACGAGTCCCCGGGATAATGGAACGGCACCGGCCCGTCCGGCCGACCTTCCAGGAACTGGGCGGACCAGTCGGATGCCCGCGCCTGCAGCGCATCCGGCGGGCCGGCGTCCACCGCGCGTCCCTCGGCGATCAGCACCACGTGATCGGAGATACTCATGGCCTCGTTCACGTCGTGCGACACCAGCACGCTGGTGAGCCCGAGGCTGTGGTTGGTGCGCCGGATCAGGGTCACGATCTGGCCCATGGTGATGGGGTCGAGACCGGTGAACGGCTCGTCGTACATGATCAGTTCCGGATCCAGCGCCAGCGCCCGCGCCAGCGCCACGCGCCGGGCCATGCCGCCGGACAGCTCGGCCGGGTCCATGTCGCGGGCCGCGCGCAGGCCGACCGCCTCCAGCTTCATCAGCACCAGGGTACGCAGGATATCCTCGGGCAGATCGGTGTGCTCGCGCAGCGGGAAGGCCACATTCTCGAACACCGACAGGTCGGTCAGCAGGGCCCCGGTCTGGAACAGCAGCCCCATGCGCTTGCGCACCGCGTACAGGCGGCGTGTCGACAGCCGCCCGATCTCCTCGCCGTCGACCAGGATGCGTCCCGCATCCGGGCGCAGCTGGCCACCGATCAGCCGCAGCAGCGTAGTCTTGCCACTGCCGCTGGGGCCCATCACGGTGGTCACGCGCCCGCGCGGCACCTCCAGCGAAAGCCCGTCAAACACGGGCTTCCGGCCACGGCGGAAATGCAGGTCCTCCACCACGATGTGCGGCGTTTCGGCGGATGCGGACTGGCTCACATTCGAGTCTCCCGGGATGCGGGCGCGACGACCCTCGCGGCGCGGCGCAGGCATGGACGCCGGAGTCTGGCCCCGGCCGCACGGTGCGTCAAACCAGCGTGAATCACGTCAACAGTTTCGCGATGGTGCGCACATCGTCGAGCACGCCCGGCGAGGCCTCGAGGAACACCGGCACCGTCCCGGCGGGGCTGCATCCGGCCAGTGCCTCCACCAGCACGCGCCAGCCGGCGGGATCCGGCTCGCCCGCAGGACGCAGACGCCAGAGCCCCGGCCCCTCGCCGGCATGGAGCTGCGGGTACCAGATCGCCTCGTCCACCCCGGGCAACCCCACGGATTCGCCCGGACCTGTCGCCTGCAGGCGTTCCAGGCCCGCGCCCCGCAGCCCGGCAACCGCCGCCTCGACGGCCGCCCCCGGCTCGAACGCGACCCCCTCGAGACGCTCGCCGAGGGTCGCGGCGAGGCGGGCCAGAGCGGCGGTCCCCGCCTCCGCGGGCACGTCCGCGGGCCAGCTGACGGTCACGCGCAGGTTGAGCGGCACGGCGTCGTCCCAGTCCCCGAACGGAGCGGAGAGCGCCCCGTCGGCCCCCAGCACCCCGGGCACGAACACCCGCGAACGAAAATGGCCGAGATAGGCCAGCTGCCAGTCCAGCGGCAGACTGGCCGGGAAATACCCGTCCCAGGCCGGCGTACCCGGCCGGGCGACCGCGGCCGGCTGAAGCTGCACGCGCCTCCCTTCGGTTGCCGCGTCCGATGGATCTCCTGCCGTCATGTATCTCCCCCGTTGCGACTTGCCAGCACCCCGGTGGCGCGGCACAGTTTCCCGATGCACTTCGACCTCTTCCACGAGATCTCGGTCCCCGAATTCCTCGGTATCGACGAACACCGCGCGATCGAGGACACCCTGGCACTGTGGGATCTCGCCGACACCCTCGGATTCAACACCGCGTGGCTGGTGGAACACCACCTGATGCCGGAGTTCTCGCATTCCACCGCGCCGGATCTCGTGCTCGCCGCGGCCAGCCAGCGCACCCGGAACCTGCGCCTGGGCCTGGGGGTCGTGCCTCTGCCCTATCACCACCCGCTGCGGGTCGCGCAGCGCGTCGGCATGCTCGACCAGCTCTCCGGGGGACGCCTGGAGCTGGGCATCGGCCGCGGCTTCTCGCCGCCGGAATATGCCACATTCGGCGCCGAGATGAGCGAAGGCCGCGCCCGTGTGGATGCCGGACTGGACGCCCTGCGCCAGGCCTTCGCCACCGGCCGCATCACCCAGCACGGGCCCTTCCACCACCTCGACGACGTCCCGGTGATGCCGGCAACGCTGCAGGACCCGCACCCGCCGCTGTGGACCGCCGCGGTCAGTCCCGAGTCGTTCACCTGGGCGGCGGAACAGGGCATCGGTGCGCTGGCCGGCCCGTTCAAGCCGTGGCAGATGATCCGCGAGGACATCCGCCTGTATCGCGAGGGCTGGGCCCATGCCGCCGGCGACACCCCGCACCCGCCCCGGGTCGGCATGACCCTCGGCGTGCTGTGCCTGCCGGACGGCAAGCGTGCCCGACGCGAGGCCAAGCCCGCGTTCGAATGGTTCTACCGCAACATGTTCCGGCAGACCCTGCCGGTGCTGGAACGTCTGATCGAGGGCTACGACTACTACCGCTCGCTGGGCCGCTTCCGCCACCTGGTCAAGGCCGGGATCAATCTGAAGATCCTCGACATGCTGGGCATGACGCTGGTCGGCACCCCCGAGGAATGCCGCGAGCGCATCGAGGCCCTGCGCGAGTCGGGCGTGGACCACCTGCTGCTGGCCTTCGGCGCCGGGGCCGTGCCGCGCGAACTGGCGGAGGAGTCCATGCGCTGCTTCGCCGCAGAGGTCATGCCGGAATTCCTCGATGGCCCCGCCCCGACCGGATAACCGCATGCGCGTGGCCGTCACCGGTGCGGCGGGTCGCATCGGCCGGGTCCTGCTGCCCGAACTGCTGCACACCCCGGAGGTCGAGCGAATCATTGCCCTGGATCGCGAACCGGCCGACTTCCCCGGTGCCGCGACCCTGCCGGCGGACCGCTACGACCTGCGCCAGAAGGATCTGGCGCAACTGACGCCCGAAGACCTCGCCGGGACCGATACCCTGGTGCACCTGGCCTTCCAGCTGATGGGCGGGCACGGCGGACGCCGGCGCCACGACCGCGACTGGGTGCGCCGGCAGAACGTGGACCTGTCGCGCTCGGTCTTCGCGGCCGCCGCGCATGCCGGTGTCCGCCATGTGGTGTTCCTCTCCAGCGCCGCGGTCTACGGCCCGTGGCCGGACTCGCCCGTCCCCCTGGGCGAGGACCAGCCGCCGCGCCCGCGCTTCCCCTATGCCGAGGACAAGGTCGCCACCGAACAGGCCCTGGAGGCTCTGGACCGCGAGCATCCGGAGCTGGTGACCACCGTGCTGCGGCCGCCCGCGGTGGTCGGGCCACATGCCCACCCGTTGCTGCAACGGATCGCCCGCAGCCGCCTTCACCCCGCCGGGATCGACGCACCGGTGCAGATCCTGTGGGAGGAGGACGCCGCGCGAGCGATCGCCGCCGCAGTCGCCCGCCGTGCCCCGGGCTGCTTCAACCTGGGCACCGAACCGGTGTGGTCGCTGCGCGCCATGGCCCGTCACGGTCGGCGCCTGACCCTGCCGGTGCCCGCCGGCCTCATCCGCAGACTGCACCCGCTGGCCTGGCGCCTGAGCGCGCGCGCCGGCGATCCGGGCTGGGTGCGCGGACTCGACGGCCCGCTGCTCCTGGACTGCACCCGCGCACGCCGGGAACTCGACTGGCAACCCCGGGTCACGACCCCGGAGTGCCTCGAGCGCCTGCGGGCCGGCCATCGATAGGGGGCGACCGGACCGCGCATGCTGCTGCCGCTGCTCGCCGTCGTCGGTGGTCTCGTACTGCTCGCCGCCAGCGCCGATCGCTTCGTGTTCGGCGCCGCCGGCCTGGCGCGCGGGCTCGGGGTCTCGCCGGTGCTGATCGGCCTCACCGTAGTCGCCTTCGGCACGTCGGCCCCGGAGATCATCGTCTCGCTGCTGGCCAGCCTGCAGGGAGCGCCGGGGCTGGCGGTGGGCAACGCAATCGGCTCGAACATCGCCAACCTGGGACTGGTGCTCGGACTGGCCGCCCTGATCGCCCCGGTCATCGCCGGTCACGGGCTGGTACGACGCGAACTGCCACTGTTGCTGCTGGCCACACTGGGCGTGCTGTTGCTGCTGCTGGACGGCCGCCTGGCGCGGGCGGAAGGGGTGATCATGCTGGCCGGTCTGATCGCGATCGTGGTCTGGATGATCCGCGCGGCCCGCCACCCCGGTGCGCCCCCGGAGTCCGACCCCGGGCTGACCCCGCGCCCGCCGGCGGCCACGCCCGGCGGTCTCCCGGCGGCCCTGTGGTGGCTCGCCGGCGGTCTGGTGGCGTTACTGGCGAGCAGCCAGGCGCTGGTCTGGGGGGCAGTCGAGATCGCCACCGCCCTGGGCGCCGGCGAACTGCTGATCGGCCTGACCCTGGTCGCGATCGGCACCAGTCTGCCGGAGCTGGCCACCACCGTGGCCAGCGCACTGCGGCGCGAAACCGGCATGGCCCTCGGCAACGTCGTCGGCTCCAACCTGTTCAACCTGCTGGCGGTGCTGGCGGTGCCCGCCGTGATCGCGCCGCTGGCCGTGGAACCCGCAGTGCTCACCCGTGACTATCCGGTGATGCTGGCCCTGACCGTGGCGGTGCTGCTGGCCGCCCGCTTCGGTGCCGGCCGCATCACCCGCTGGCACGGGGCCCTTCTCCTGCTGGCTTTCAGCGGCTACCTTGTGACTCTCGCAATCACGGCACCGGCATGGATCTGAACCCCGAAACCACCCGCAAGCTCGCCCTCGCGGTCCTCGAGAACGAAGCCGATGCGGTGCGCGGCCTCGCCTCGCGCATCGACGACGCCTTCCTCGCGGCCTGCCGCCACATCCTCGACTGCCGCGGGCGCGTGGTGGTCACCGGCATGGGCAAGTCCGGCCACATCGGCAGCAAGCTGGCGGCCACCCTCGCCTCCACCGGCACGCCGGCGTTCTTCGTGCACCCGGGCGAGGCCAGCCACGGCGATCTCGGCATGATCACCCGCGACGACGTGGTGATCGCGCTGTCGAACTCCGGCGAGACCGACGAGCTCCTGACCATCCTGCCGCTGATCCGGCGCCTCGACGTCCCGCTGATCGCGATGACCGGCAATCCCGGTTCGCGCCTTGGCACCGATGCCAGCGTCCATCTGGACGTCAGCGTGGAACGCGAGGCCTGCCCGCTGGGACTGGCCCCCACCTCCAGCACCACCGCGGCGCTGGCGATGAGCGATGCCCTGGCGGTGGCGGTGCTGGATGCGCGCGGCTTCACCGCCGACGATTTCGCCCGTTCGCATCCCGGCGGCCGCCTCGGGCGGCGTTTGCTGATCCACGTCGGCGACATCATGCATACCGGCGAGGCGATCCCGCGCATCGCGCCCGAGGCGCCGCTGAAGGACGCGCTGTTCGAGATCACCCGCAAGGGGCTGGGACTGGTGATCGTCAGCGACACGGACGACCACATCCTCGGGGTCTTCACCGACGGCGACCTGCGGCGCACCCTGGACAGGGGCGAGAGCCTGGAGACGCTGACCATTGGCGAGGTGATGACCCGGGGCGGGCACACCGCGCGCGCCGACTGGCTGGCCGCGGAGGCCCTGGAGATGATGGAAAGCCGCCGCATCAACGCCCTCCCGGTCGCCGATGCGGACGGCCGACTGCAGGGGGTGATCAACATGCACGACCTGCTGCGCGCGGGGGTGGCCTGATGCATGACGACATCGATCTCGCCGGCCTGCAGCGCGGCACCCGACTGCTGATCCTGGACGTCGACGGCGTGCTGACCGACGGCGCGCTGTTCCTCGGCGACGCGGGCGAACAATACAAGGCGTTCCACAGCCGTGACGGCCACGGCCTGCGCATGGCCATGGACGAAGGCCTGGAGGTCGCGATCCTGACCGGGCGGCAGTCGGCGGTCGTCGAACATCGCCTGCAGGATCTCGGCATCCGCCACTGCATCCAGGGCCGGCGGGACAAGGGGGAGGCACTGACGCAACTGCTGCAGCAGACCGGGCACCGCGCCGACGAGGCCGCGTTCGTCGGCGACGACGTGGTCGATCTGCCGGCGATGCGCCGGGTTGGCCTGGGCATCGCGGTCGGCGACGCCCATCCGTTCGTGCGCCAGCACGCGCAATGGGTCACCACGGCCGGTGGCGGGCGCGGCGCGGTCCGCGAAGTCTGCGAGGACCTGCTGGCTGCACGTGGCCGCCTCGAGGCCGTGCTCGAAAGCTACCTGCACGCATGACCCCGGATCCCCGCCGCGCCCCGCTCGCCGCCCGGCTGCTGGCCGCCGGATGCCTGCTCGCCGGGCCGGCAGCGGCCGAGCCGCCCGCCGAACCCGCGGCCGACGCGGAACCCACGCTGCAGATCGAGGGGTTTACCGCGCATGTCACCGGCGAGGACGGGCGGCCCACCCACCGCCTGCAGGGGTCGCGGCTGCGCGAATACGACCGGGATGCGGTCCAGTTCATCGATGACCCGGAGCTGGATCTGCTGGACCAGCGGGGCCTGAACTGGACCTGGCGCGCCCCGCGCGCGGCACATCAGCCCGATCGCGAACTCCTGCATACCTTCGGCCACACCCGCGGCGTGCGCCCCGAACGCGACGAGCGCGTGCGCACGGTGATCGAGTCACGTGACGTGCGCGTGGCGCTGGACACCCGGCTGACGACTTCGTCGGCCCCGAGCACCCTGGAACAGCCGGGACTGTTCCAGCGGGGCACCGGCCTGCGCGCCGACCCGCAAGCGGATACCATTGGGCTGCTCGCCGAGGTCTACACGCTGTACAGCGACCTGCCGCAGGAGGACCGCCCGGAATGAACCCGGCCACAACCGAACATCGCCGCGCGGGCATCCGCCGACCGGCCCTGCTGCTTGCCGTGACGGGGGTACTCGCACTGTCCCTGGCGGCCCTGCCGGCGACCGGCCGCGAGGATGCCCTGCCGGTGGAGATCACCGCGGACCACGCCGAGATGGACGAACGCGCGGGCACCGGCACCTACACCGGCGACGTGATCGTGGTGCGCGGCGATGCCACGCTGGAAGCGGACCGCGTGATCGTGCACATGCGCGAGCGCCGCCCCTACGAGATCGAGGCCCACGGCGAGCCCGCACGCCTGGAGTCGCCCGATCCCGAGACCGGCGAGACGCGCATCGCCGAGGGGCTGCGCATCGACTATTTCCTCGACGAGGAACGCGTGATCCTGACCGAACAGGCACGCGTCATCACCGCCGCCGAGGATGCCCGCGGGCAGCGCATCACCTACGATCTCGAACGCGACGTGATCCGCGCCGAACGCGGCGACACCGATGACGAGCGCGTGCACATCCGCCTGCAGCCACGCGAGGACGATCCATGACCCCCGCGGCCGACGGCCATCTGGTCGCCCGCGAGCTGAGCAAGCGCTATGGCCAGCGTACCGTGCTGGACGCGATGGATGTGGACCTGGTGCCCGGCGAAGTGGTCGGCCTGCTGGGACCCAACGGAGCCGGCAAGACCACCTGCTTCTACAGCCTGGTCGGACTGATCCGGCCCAATACCGGGCGCATCACCCTGGGCGGGCGCGACATCACCCGGGCGCCCATCCACGAACGCGCCCGCGCCGGGCTGGGCTATCTGCCCCAGGAGGCCTCGATCTTTCGCCGCCTGTCGGTCGAGGACAACCTGCAGGCAGTGCTGGAACTGCGCCCGGAACTCGACCGCCACGAGCGCCGCCGCATCGGCGACGCCCTGATCGAGGAATTCCAGCTGGAGACCGTGCGCCACAGCCCCGGGATCGCGCTGTCCGGAGGCGAGCGGCGGCGCGCCGAGATCGCCCGCGCGCTGGCCGGCGATCCGCAGTTCATCTGTCTGGACGAACCGTTTGCCGGGGTCGATCCGATCTCGGTCGGCGAGATCCAGGCAGTCATCCGCCACCTGGCCGAACGCGGCATCGGCGTACTAATCTCGGATCACAACGTACGCGAGACCCTGGGTATCTGCCATCGCGCGTACATCCTCAGCGAGGGGCGCCTGCTGAGCGCGGGCACGCCGGACGAACTGCTGGCCGACGCCCGCGTGCGCGAGGTCTACCTCGGCGAAAACTTCCGCCTGTGACACCGACCGCCGCACCCGGACGGTGCACAAGCCCGCAGCAAGGGATTACTATTCACTTATGGTGACCAACGCCTTTCCCAACTCATGCTGAAGCCCGGGCTGAATCTGCAGCTCGGTCAGACGCTGACCATGACGCCGCAGCTGCAGCAGGCCATCCGGCTGCTGCAGCTGTCGACGCTGGAGCTCCAGGCCGAGATCCAGCAGGCGCTGGAAAGCAATCCCATGCTGGAACAGGCCGAGGATGACGAACTCGGTGCCGACGCGGGGGACACCGCGGACACTGCCAGCGACGCGAACACCGACGACGGCGAGAGCGGCAGCGACGCCGCCCGCACCGGCGAAACGGTGGATGCCGGCGGCTCGGAGGACGTCATCCCCGACGAGCTGGTGACCGACAGCCGCTGGGAAGACATCTACGACGCCAGCGCCAGCCCGCGCGGTCCGGACGACCGCGACCCGCTGGAGAACACCTCGGACGACGACGGCGGCGGGCTGCAGGATCACCTGCTGTGGCAGCTGCATCTGTCGCACCTGACCCCGCGCGACCAGCGCATCGGCGCCGCCCTGATCGACACCATCAACGGCGACGGCTACCTCGAGGGCGACGTCGAGACCCTGGCCGAGACCATCAGCCGGAGTGAAGAACCCCCCGTCGACACCGACGAGGTCGAGGCCGTACGCCACTGGTTGCAGCACTGCGACCCGCTGGGGGTCGGTTCGCTGGATCTGCGCGAGTGCCTGGAGGTCCAGCTGGGTGAGCTGGCGCCGGACGCGCCCTCGCGCGAGGCGGCGCGCGCGCTCCTCGAACACGGCATGGACGCCCTTGCCCGGCGTGACTACAAGGCCCTGCAGCGCCAGAGCGGCGTACGCGATGGCGACGAGCTGGCCGCGGCGCTGGACCTGATCCGCACGCTCAACCCGCGCCCCGGCGCCCAGATCAGCGAGACACCGCCGGAATACGTGGTCCCGGATGTCTACGTGCGTCATACCGACCGGGGCTGGCAGGTCGACCTGAATCCCGAGATCGCCCCGCGCATTCGCATCAACGACCTCTACGCCGGCATGGTCCGCCAGGTCTCCGATGCCCGCGACAGCGCCTTCATGCGCGATCAGCTGCAGGAGGCGCGATGGTTCATCAAGAGCCTGCACAGCCGCAACGACACCCTGCTGCGCGTGGCGCGAGCGATCGTCGAACGCCAGCAGGGGTTCCTGGAACACGGCGAGGTGGCGATGCAGCCGCTGATCCTGCGCGACATCGCCGAAGCCCTGGAGATGCACGAGTCCACGATCTCGCGGGTGACCACGCAGAAATACATGCACACCCCCCGCGGGGTGTTCGAATTCAAGTATTTCTTCTCCAGTCACGTGGGCACCAGCGACGGCGGGGAATGCTCCGCGACCGCGATTCGTGCCATGATCCGCGAACTCATCGAAGAGGAAACGCCGGGCAAACCGCTCAGCGATTCCCGCCTCGCCCAGATCCTGGCGGATCGGGGCATCAACGTGGCCCGGCGTACCGTGGCCAAATACCGGGAGGGCATGAACCTGCCATCCTCCAGCGAACGCCGCCAGATGGCCGCCATGCCGACCGGAAGCAAACCGAAAGGAGCCTGACCCATGCAGATCAATCTCACCGGACACCACGTCGACATCACCGACGCCCTGCGCGACTACGTCAACGAGAAATTCCAGAAGCTGGAACGCCACTTCGACAAGGTGATCGACGTGCACGTGGTGCTGAACCACGAGAAGACGCAGAAGCTGCACAACAAGGCGGAAGCGAATCTGCAGGTCAGCGGCAACCACATCCACGCCGAGGCCAGCCACGATGACATGTACGCCGCCATCGACGGCCTGATCGACAAGGTCGACCGCCAGCTGATCAAGCACAAGGAGAAGGTCAAGGATCATCATCGCGCCGAGGGCGCCCAGCGCAACCGCGAACAACCCGAGTAAGCCGATGAATCCGGCCGAGCTCATCACCCCGGAGCGCATCGGACTGGAAACCGACTGCTCCAGCAAGAAACGAGCGCTGGAAACCCTCGCCGATCTGCTGGTGGACGGGGCCGCGGACGGACTGGCGGCCAGTGCCGCGTTCGAAGCCATGTCGGCCCGCGAAAAACTGGGCTCCACCGGGCTCGGCCATGGCGTGGCGATCCCGCACGGCCGTCTCGCCGAGCTGGATACGCCCCGCATCGCGGTCCTGCGTCTGGATCAGGGCGTGGATTTCGAAGCCATGGACCACGAACCGGTGGACATCCTGATCGCCCTGCTGGTGCCGGAAGAGGCCACCAGCGAACACCTGGACCTGCTGGCCCAGCTCGCGCGCGGGCTGTCGCAGCCGGACACCCTCGCCGGCATCCGGCGCGCCGCGGACAGCGCGGGGGTCCAGCAGGCCCTCACCCGGGCCCTGGGAGATACCTGACCATGGCCGACCGGGCGGAAGCGGCAGCCGACGGCACCGCGAGCAACATCACCATCGCCGCGCTCACGCGGGCGATGGGGAGCCGTCTGGATCTGCGCTACGTCCACGGAGAGGAAGCCGCGGGCGACCGCGAACTCCTGGGATTCGGCGATGGCGACCTGCCGCTGGCCGGCCACCTGAACCTGATCCGCCCCAACCGCATCCAGGTCATCGGCGACTACGAGGCCCGCTACATCGCCGGCCTGTCCGACGAGCAGCGTGACCACCTGGTGCTGGAAATGGCCCGCACGGGCACCACCATGGTGATCTTCGCCGAGGACACCTGCCCGTTCCCGCGCATGCCGCACACAGGTGACGACCCGCTGCCGGTGATCCTGTGCACGCGCACCTCATCGCACGAAGTCATCGCGCTGCTGCGCTATTTCCTGCAGCAGCGCCTCGCCCATTTCGAGGTGCGCCACGGGGTGTTCATGGAGATCCTCGGGATCGGCGTGCTGATCTCGGGGGCTTCCAGCGTCGGCAAGAGCGAGGTCGCACTCGAGCTGATCTCGCGTGGCCACCGGCTGATCGCCGATGATGCCCCCGAGTTCGCGCGCATTGCCCCGGATATCGTGCGCGGACACTGCCCCGCCCTGCTCCAGGACCTGCTCGAGGTGCGCGGCCTGGGCGTGCTCAACATCCGCGCGATGTACGGCGACTCGGCGATCAAGGGCGGCAAGTATCTGCGCCTGATCATCGATCTGCGCGATCACAACGAGCCCTCGCCGGTGCCGGACGACCGCCTGAACGGGCGCCGCGGCGAGAGCGAGATCCTCGGCCTGCGCATCCCGCTGATCAGCCTGCCGGTGGCGCCGGGGCGCAACATCGCGGTCATGATCGAGGCCGCGGTCCGCAATCACCTGCTGCACATGCAGGGCTACATCGCCGGGGACGATCTGCGCGCCCGCCAGCGGCGCCAGATGGGCGAGGATCAGCAGGAGGAATCCATCTTCCACATCGGCGGGCCCAGCACCACGGTTCCCAACCCCGATCCCGAGGGCTGACCCACATGCGTCTGCTGCTGGTCAGTGGTCTGTCGGGTTCCGGCAAGACCGTCGCCCTGCATACCCTGGAGGACGCCGGCTACTTCTGTGTCGACAACCTGCCGCTGCCGATGCTGCCGGAACTGGTGGAGAAGGTCCGCAGCGGTCATTACGACACCGGCGGTGACCGCCATCTGGCCGTGGGCGTGGACGTCCGTTCGGGCCTCGACGCCCTCAGCGGATTCGGCCAGCTGCTGGGCGAGCTGCGTGGATCGGGCCTGGAGGTCGAGGTGCTGTTCCTCAATGCCTCCGACGAGGTCCTGCTGCGTCGCTACCACCTGACCCGCAGACGCCATCCGCTGGCACGCGACGGCATCCCGCTGGTGGAAGCGATCGGCATGGAACGGACCTGGCTGGGGCACGTGGCGGTGGAGGCCGACCTGACCGTGGACACCAGCCGGCTGTCGATGCACGACCTCGCGCGCACGCTCCGGGCCCGGGTCGGCAGCCGCGAGACCGCCGGCCTGTCGCTGCTGTTCCAGTCCTTCGGCTTCAAGCACGGCTCGCCGCTGGATTCCGATTTCGTGTTCGACGTGCGCTGTCTGCCCAACCCCTACTACGAGCGCGAACTGGCGCCACTGACCGGGCTGGATCCGGCGGTAGCGCATTTCCTCGACAGCCATGGCGAGGTCGGGGCGATGTTCGACTCCATCCACGGCTTTCTCGACACCTGGATCCCGCGGCTGGTGGCGGACCATCGCAGCTATGCCACGGTCTCCATCGGCTGTACCGGCGGGCGCCACCGCTCGGTCTACCTTGTGGAACGGCTGGCAGCTGCGTGGCGCGAACGGGAACATGTTACTGTTAGCACCCGTCATCGCGAGCTCGATTCTCTCTCCCCTGAAACGGAGTAGTTCCATGGGCGTCGGTCTGATCCTGATCACGCATCAAAACCTGGGCGATACACTCCTGCAGACCGCGCAGAGCATGCTGGGAGACCTGCCCGAGGACTGCGAGTCCATGGCGATGTCGCAAAGCGACGATCCGGACGATATCCAGGCGCAGGCCCGCGCCCGCATGGAGACCCTCGACAGCGGTGCCGGTGTGCTGGTCCTGACCGACATGTTCGGCTCCACGCCGGCCAACGTGGCCAGCCGCGTGGCGCGCGGACACAACGCGCGCGTGATCGCGGGCGTCAACCTGCCGATGCTCGTCCGCGTACTCAACTACCGCCATCTGCCCCTGAGCGAACTGGTCAACAAGGCGCTGTCCGGGGGCCATGACGGAATCCTTCTCTGCGACCAGGAATCCAGCGATGCCGCAGCGCGCAGTTCCCATCGTTAACCGGCTGGGCATGCATGCCCGGGCCGCCGCGAAGTTCGTCAGCCTCGCCAGTCAGTACACCGCCGATGTCACCGTCGCCCGCAACGATCAGGAAGTGAACGGCAAGAGCATCATGGGGGTGATGATGCTGGCCGCCGCCCAGGGCTCGGAGATCACCATCCGGACCGACGGCGCGGAGGATGCCGAGGCGGCGCTGGATGCCCTGACCGAACTGGTCGCGGACCGCTTCGGCGAGGAATCCTGAGGCTCACCCCCCCAGAAGACCGCCGGCCAGGGCGAACCACAGCGGCAGGGTAATCAGCGAAAGGGCCGTGGTCAGGGTCACCGCGGCCGCGTACAGCCCCGTATCCAGCCCGAAGCGGTCACAGAACACCAGCCCCAGCACCATCGCCGGCATGGCCGCCTCCAGCACCGTTCCGGTCGCGGGGATCCCCTCCATCCCCAGCAGCCACACCAGCCCCAGCGCCACCGCCGGTGCCAGCAGCAGCTGGATCACCACGACGACCGCCAGCGGTCGCGCGTCGTGTCCGTGAAAGCGGTGGAACACCAGTGCCAGGCCCAGCGCGAACAGCATCAGCGGCGACACCGAATCCGCCAGCAGTCCCAGCCACTCCTCCAGCCAGACCGTCTGCGGCACCCCGCCCAGGTTCAGGGTGACACCGGCGAGGGCGGCCCAGATCGACGGCACCGACAACAGGCCGCGCAACGGATGCACCGCCGGCATGCGACCATCGCCGTAGCGACGCGCGAGAACCACGCCCAGGGTCAGCACCAGCGGCAGGCAGGCGAACAGGTCGTACTGGATGGCCACCGCGCGCCCCGCCTCGCCGAACAGACTGTCGAGGATCGGCAGGCCCAGATAGGTCGCGTTGGGCCAGGCAGCGGCCAGCAGCATCGCGCCCACCGCGGCGCGGTCGGCAGTGCATGCTCGGCACGCACCGGCAGTAACGGCCAGGGTGATCAGGACCGTCGCCCCGGCGACCAGGGCGATGCGGACCGAGTCCAGACCCAGCGGTGCGGTCCACAGGACCTGCAGCACCAGCGCGGGCAGCAGCAGGTAATAGACGAGCGTGGTGAGGACCCGGCGGGCGGTTTCGGCATCCAGACCGCCGGGCTGCAGGATCCGCCAGCCGACCCCGGCAACGATCAGGGCCCCCATCTGGGTCATCACGCTGAACACGGGGGGGAGGGACCTCGTCGGCTTGTCAGGGTCGGTTCGAGTGGCGGACGGAGCGGCCCGGGAACGGGCCGCGGGAGGTTATTGCGGCAGGTGCCGGGCTCAGGCGTTGCCGCCGGCCTGCTGCTCCTGTTCCTGCTGCTGCTTTTCGATGTCGGCGCGCACGGCCTCCATGTCCAGCTCGCGCACCTTGCCCAGCACCTCGTCCAGCTGCGCCGCGGACAGCACGCCGGGCTGCGAGAACACGATGACCTGCTCGCGGAAGATCATCAGGGTCGGGATGGACCGGATCTGGAAGGCCCCGGCGATGCCCTGCTCCTCGTCGGTGTTGACCTTGGCGAAGACGACGTCGTCGTGCTTGTTCGAGGCTTCCTCGAAGGTCGGCGCGAACTGCTGGCACGGGCCGCACCACGGCGCCCAGAAATCCAGGATGACGATGTCATTCCCGGTGATGGTGGATTCGAAGTTGTCCTGCGTGAGTTCCTGAACGGCCATGATCGGCTCCGGCTTGAAATTACGGCCCTTTACCTTAACAGGCCGCCCGGATGCTGTCAGGGAGACGACTGCGCGAGCATGGCCGCCCGCAGACGTTCGAGACGATCGATCGGATCATCGGATTCCAGCAGCGACTGTTTGATCCCGAGATCCACCGGCAGCAGCTCGGCAAGCCGCCCGGCCACCCAGGCCGAATCATCCAGGTGCCGTTCGAGGTGCGACCAGGGCGTGCCCAGCTGATCCAGCAGACGCTCCAGCAGATCGGCCAGCGATGCATAGTCCACCGGCAGGCTGACCGCCGGCCATTCGTCCAGCGGCTCCACCTCGCCCAGCCACAGTCCGTCATCTCCGCGCCGCGGGTTGTGGATCTGCTGGCGCTGCGCCCCCTTGGCGAGGATCCCCAGCAGACCGTCGGAGCGCTGGTCCCAGTCGATGATGCGCGCTTCGGTGCCCACCGCATGGAATCCGACCGTCGGATCCGATTCGTCCGGCGGCTCTTCGCCCTCGGCGGGTGGCTCGATCGCCACCACCACGAAGCCGCTGTCGTCGCGCAGGCACCCGCGCACCATGTCGAGATAGCGCGTCTCGAAGATCCGCAACGGCAGCAGACCACCCGGGAACAGTACGGTGTTCAGCGGAAACAGCGGAAGCGTCTTCATTCGGGGCCGTCCTCTCCACCCTGGCGGTGCCCGGTCCCCCAGCGGGGACCCAGTGCGTGTTCGATCTGCAGGTGATCCAGGACCCGCGCCACCATGAAATCGATCAGGTCCTGCAGACCTTCGGGGCGATGGTAGAACGCCGGATTGGCCGGCATCACCACGGCGCCCATGCGGGTCAGACGCAGCATGTTCTCCAGATGGATCTCGGAGAACGGGGTTTCGCGCACCACCAGGATCAGGCGGCGGCGCTCCTTCAGGACCACGTCGGCGGCGCGCTCGATCAACCCGCGCGAGGCCCCGGTCGCCACCGCCGAGACCGTGGCCGTGGTACAGGGGCACACGACCATCGACTCGGGGGCCGCCGAGCCGCTGGCCACCGGGGCGGTCCACTGATCCGGACCGTAACACTGAATCTGACCCGGCGCGGCAGCGTAGCGTTCACTGAAGAACCGGGCGATCTCCGCCGGCCGCCCGGGCACGCCGAGGTCGGTCTCCATCCCGAGCACCACCTGTCCCGGCTTCGACACCATCAGATGCACTTCGACCCCGGCCTGCACCAGACACTCCAGCAGGCGCAGGCCATAGGGAGCCCCCGACGCGCCGGTCAGGGCCAGGGCGATGCGCCGACTCATGACCGCTCCTCCCGCAGGCGGTCGATCAGGCGCTGATGCAGCCCGCCAAAACCGCCGTTGCTCATGATCACCAGGGTGTCGCCGGGTCGCACGCCGTCCAGCAGCCCCTGCAGCAGCTCATCCACCGACGCCGCCACCGTCAGGCGTTCTTCCAGACGGGTGCGCAGCGGACCGATGGCCCAGTCCAGGTCGGGTGGCCGGTACAGGTGCACGCCGTCGGCGCGATCCAGGGCATCGCCCAGCGCACCCGCGTGCACCCCCATGCGCATGGTGTTGGACCGGGGCTCCAGCGCCACCAGCAGGCGCCCGCCCTCGTCCAGTCCGCCGCGCAGACCCTCGAGGGTCATGCGGATGGCGGTGGGGTGATGGGCGAAGTCATCCAGGACCCGGACCCCGGCGATCTCCGCGCGCAGTTCCTGGCGTCGACGGACCCCGCGAAACTCCGGCAGCGCTGCGAGGCCGGTGGCCAGCGGCACGCCGGCGTGGCGGGCCGCGGCAAGCGCCGCCAGGGCATTGGCCTGGTTGTGCCGACCGCACATCGACCATTCAACGCGACCACGCGGCTGTTCGTTTTCCAGGACCTCGAAGCAGCGCCCGTCGGCAGACAGCGAGCGAGCGCTCAGCGCGACCGCCGAGTCTGCGGGGCCGTCCTCGCCGGTCGCGAGCCGCTCCACCGGTGTCCAGCAGCCGGACTCCAGCACGCGTTCCAGCGCGGCGTCCCCGGCGGGCATCATGATCTTGCCCTGGCCCGGCACGGTGCGCACCAGATGATGAAACTGACGCTCGATCGCCTGCAGATCCGGGTAGATGTCGGCGTGATCGTACTCCAGGTTGTTCAGCACCAGGGTCCGTGGCCGGTAATGGACGAACTTGGCACGCTTGTCGAAGAACGCACTGTCGTATTCGTCCGCCTCGATCACGAAGAACGGCGACTCCCCGAGGCGCGCGCTCACGCCGAAGTTGCCGGGGACCCCGCCGATCAGGAACCCCGGCGCCATGCCGGCGTATTCCAGGATCCAGGCCAGCAGCGAGCTGGTGGTGGTCTTGCCGTGGGTCCCCGCGACCGCCAGCACCCAGCGGTCGTGCAGCACGTGCTCCGCCAGCCACTGGGGACCGGAGGTGTACGCCTGCCCGCGGTCCAGCATCGCTTCCACCGCGGGCGTGCCACGGGTCATCACGTTGCCCACCACCACCGGGACGTCCTCGGGCAGGGCTTCGGCCTCGTAACCCGCGTGGTAAGGGATGCCCGCGGCCGCCAGCTGCTCGCTCATGGGGGGATAAAGCGTCTGCGCGTCGGCCCCGCTCACGCGATAGCCGCGGGCGCGCGCCAGCTGCGCCAGCCCGCCCATGAACGTCCCGCCGATCCCGAGGATGTGCAGATCGGCGGAGCGGTTCATGCCGTCACCGCCCCGGCCACGCCCTGGGTGATCACCGACGAGATCAGCACGAACCCCAGCGCGATCACGACCCCCGCCATGCGGTTCGACAGTTCGAGGGCCTGGTGCAGGATGTGGCCATATACGAACAGCAACCAGCCCAGCAGGAGCAACATGCCCAGCACTGCCAGCGGCGGAGCCTCCCCGGCCTCCGGATCAATCGGAGCGACCAGCGTCAGCAACGCCATCAGCAGGCCGAGGATCGCGCCGGTGCCCACCATCGCGGTATAGGTCTGGACCTGGCGCCCGACAAAGCCCTGAAACCGCAGCGCCAGGGCCACGAAGCCGAACAGCACCGCCACGTCCACCAGATTCATGACCAGGGCCGGGGTCGCGCCATACATCGGCACCCCGATGGCCAGCCCCACGGCCACCGCGACCCCGGTCCAGAACACCGCGAGCGCAGGGTCCGCCGGCAGGTCCTGCGGGCCACGCCGGGCGCGCAGGATGTCCAGCATCACCAGCAGGCCGTTCACTCCTCGGCCTCCATGGCTTCCAGCGCCTCCAGTTCCTCGAGTTCGTCCAGCATTTCTTCGGCCCGCTCGTCGGCTCGCCGGCCCCCGGTAAGGAAATCGCGCCGCTGCAGATACGCCCGGCGCATGGCGATGTAGGGGTCATCGGAAAGCTGTTCGATCATGGCCTCGGTGTCGATCAGCCCCGCGCGCATGTCGACCACGTCCACCACCACCAGGCCGACCCACAGCGGCGTGCGATCGCGCCGGATGCTGCGGACGTTGCGCGGATCGGTCTGACTGTCGACCAGGCGGGCGGGCGCATCCCGCGCGGTGCTGGGCCCCAGCAGCGGCAGCTGCAGATAGGGCCCGGACGGCACGCCCCAGGCACCGAGGGTCTGGCCGAAATCCTCGTCGTTCTTGTCCAGTCCCATCGGCGAGGCGACGTCGATCAGGCCGGCCAGACCGAACGTGGTGTTGAACATCAGCCGGCTGGTATCCGAGGCCGCGGCGTGCAGATTGCCCTGCAACAGGTTGTTGAACAGGACCGTCACGTCGTTGAGGTTGGAGAAGAAATTACCGACGCCCGTCTGCACCGGGTCGGGCAGGCGGCGGTACTGCACGGCCGTGGGCCTGAGGATCGCCTGGTCCACCTCCTGATTGAAGGCGAACATCGCGCGGTTGTACGACTCCCAGGGGTCATCCGGATGGCGGTCCTCGGACGGTACGCTGGCGCAGCCGGCCAGACCAAGCAGCAGACCGAGCGCCAGCCCGGGCACGACCAGCCACCGCAGCATGCCCCGCGCCGACCCTCGCGGACGCCCCGGGAAGCCCATGACCTCAGGTCCCGCTGCGGTTGCGGCTGGCCGCGATCCGCAGGCGCAGCGCGTTGAGCCGGATAAAGCCTTCGGCGTCCTTCTGGTCGTACGCGCCGGCGTCGTCCTCGAAGGTCGCGATGGACTCGTCGAACAGGCTGTCCGGCGACTGGCGACCGGCCACCATCACGTTGCCCTTGTACAGGCGCAGGCGCACCTCGCCGTTGACCACGCCCTGGGACTCGTCGATCGCGGCCTGCAGCATGCGCCGTTCGGGGCTCCACCAGTAGCCGTTGTAGATGATGCTGGCGTAGCGCGGCATCAGCTCGTCCTTCAGGTGGGCGGCCTCGCGATCCAGGGTGATCGACTCCAGCGCCCGGCGCGCGCGCAGCAGGATGGTGCCGCCCGGGGTCTCGTAGCAGCCGCGCGACTTCATGCCGACATAGCGGTTTTCCACGATGTCCAGCCGGCCGATGCCATGGGCCCCGCCGCGCTCGTTGAGCTTCGACAACAGCGCCGCCGGCGACAGCTGCTCGCCGTTGATGGAGACCGGGTCGCCATTCTCGAAACCGATGGTGAGGACCTCGGGCTCGTTCGGCGCCGCCTCGGGCGACACCGACCAGCGCCACATGTCTTCCTCGGAGTCGGTCCACGGATCCTCCAGCGGACCGCCCTCGTAGGAAATGTGCAGCAGGTTGGCGTCCATCGAGTACGGAGACTTCTTGCCCGCCTGGGCATAGTCCACCGGAATGCCGTGCTGTTCGGCGTACGCCATCAGGCGCTCGCGCGAATTGAGATCCCATTCGCGCCACGGAGCGATCACCTCGATCCCCGGCTTGAGCGCGTAGGCACCCAGTTCGAAGCGCACCTGATCGTTGCCCTTGCCGGTCGCGCCATGCGCGATCGCGTCGGCGCCGGTCTCCTCGGCGATCTCCACCAGCCGGCGCGCGATCAGCGGTCGGGCGATGGAGGTCCCCAGCAGGTATTCGCCCTCGTAGACCGTGTTGGCTCGGAACATCGGGAAGACATAGTCGCGCACGAAGGTCTCGCGCAGGTCCTCGATGTAGATCTGCTTCACCCCCAGGGCCTCGGCCTTGGCGCGGGCCGGTTCGACCTCCTCGCCCTGGCCCAGGTCGGCAGTGAACGTGATGACCTCGCAGCCGTACTGCTCCTCCAGCCACTTGAGGATGACCGAGGTATCCAGACCGCCGGAATAGGCGAGGACGACGCGCTTGATGTTCGAACTCATGGGCATGCAATCCTTGGGAAAGACACTGAATCAATGTTTACGCCGGCCAGTCGGCCGGGCGCATCGAGCCATGGCGGCGGGTCCGGCTACCAGGCCGTACCGTCCCCGGGTTCCACCGGCTGCGGAGCGGCCGGGGCACCCCCGGCGGGGTCGGCGTCACCGGCAGCCTCCGGTGCCGGATCCTCACCCGGAGCCCCGGAGCGGCTGCTGTCGCGCTCGCCCACCCACCAGATCTCGGCGCGACGGGCATCGCGTGACTCGTCCTCGACCCCGGGAGCGACGCCCCCGGCCTCGATTTCGATCTCGGCTTCGCCCAGGCCGGCCTCGCCAAGCGCGTCACGCACGGTTTCGGCCCGCTGCTGGCTGATTCGCCGGTTCACTCTGTCCGGGCCTTCGGCATCGGTCAAGCCGATCACCCGCAATCGTGGCCCTTCGACCCCGTCCAGCGCGGCCACCACCCGGTCCAGCGTCGCCCGGGCCTCACCGTCCAGAGCCGTGCGCCCGGAATCAAAATAGACCACCCAGCGCTCGCGTGCCGTTCCGTCACCGGCCTCCGGGGCTCCTTCGGCCATACGCTGCTCCGCCTGACAGATGCGGAATCCCTCGACCCGGCGGCCGAAACGGATGCCACGGAAATGCACGATGTCCTCGCCGTCGGGGAACCCGATGCGCACATCATGGCCGGCGAGCAAACGGGCCTTGAGGGCCTGCACGCGATCGTCCGGCACACGGAAGCGGTCGTCCGGGCCCGCCCGCAGCATCAGCGACAATGGCGCCGGGCCGTCGCCGGGCAGCCATTCCGGTGCCCCGGTTTCCAGCGGCGCCTGCGAGCGCCCGGACATGGGATAGGGCGGATCCCAGAACGCGCGGACCGCCAGACCGGGACGGGTCTCGAACTGCAGCGAACCGCCGTGGCGCACCCGCTGTTCCAGGCGGCACAGGTCGTCGATCTCGACGCGGGTCCAGTCCGAGCGCTCGAGCGTCTCCTGATACAGCGTGCCGCCCGGCGCCGGAGCGGCCAGCAGGACCAGCGCGGCGCCGGTCAGCCAGGCCGCCAGCCGCCCGGCGACCCGCGGCAACCCCGGACGTGACTCGCGGCGCACCCGCCTCTAACCCTTCTTCGGCGGCAGGATATCGGTGATCGAGCCGTGCGCGGCCTCGGCGGCAAAGGCCACCGTCTCGCTGAGCGTCGGATGCGGATGCACGGTCAGGCCGATATCTTCCATCTCCGCGCCCATCTCCAGCGCCAGCATCGCCTCGCCGATCAGGTCGCCGGCGGACGGGCCGACCAGGCCGGCGCCGATCACCCGGCCCTCGGCGTCGAACAGCAGCTTGGTCATGCCGTCCTCGGCGCCCAGCGCGATCGCCCGGCCGGAGGCGGCCCAGGGGAATACGCCCTTCGTGTATTCGATGCCGTCGGCCTGCGCCTGCTCCTCGGTCACCCCCATCCACGCGACCTCCGGGTGGGTATAGGCCACCGACGGGATCGCGCGGGCGTCGAAGTGCACCTTGTGCCCGGCGATCACCTCCGCGGCGACCTTGCCTTCGTGGGTCGCCTTGTGCGCCAGCATCGGCTGGCCGACCACGTCGCCGATGGCGAAGATGTGCTCGACATTGGTGCGCTGCTGGCTGTCGACCTCGATGAAGCCGCGCTCGCTGACCTGCACCCCGGCGGCCTCGGCGTTGATCTTCGCACCGTTCGGGCTGCGCCCCACGGCGACCAGCACGCGGTCGAAGGTGCCCTCTTCCGGCAGACCCTTGGCCTCGCCCTCGAAACGGCAGACGATGCCCTGCTCGGTGGCCTCGGCCCCGGTCACCTTGCTCTTGAGGAAGATGTTCTCGAAGCGCTTCTTCGCGCGCTTCTCGAACGGGCGCACGATGTCGCGGTCCGCCCCCGGCATCAGGGTATCGGACAGTTCCACCACCGTGACCTTCGTGCCCAGCGACTCGTACACGCAGGCCATCTCCAGGCCAATGATGCCGCCGCCGACCACCAGCATGCGCTCGGGGATGTCGGCCAGATCCAGCGCGTCGGTGGAGTCCATCACCCGGTCATCGTCCCAGGGAAAGCCGGGCAGTTTCACCGCCTGCGACCCGACGGAGATGATCGCGTGCTCGAAGCCGATCACCTCGCGGCCATTGTCGCCCTCGACCGCGATGCTGTGGGCCCCGGTGAATTCGCCGACGCCCTGCACCACGCGCACCTTGCGCTGCTTGGCCAGCTGCTTGAGGCCGCCGGTCAGCTTCTTGACCGTCTTGTCCTTGTAGCCGCGCAGGCCGTCGAGGTCGATCTCCGGCTCGCCGAACTTGATGCCCAGCGCGGCGAAGCGCTCGGCCTCGTGCAGCACCTCGCCGGCGTGCAGCAGTGCCTTGGACGGGATGCAGCCGACGTTCAGGCAGACCCCGCCGATCTGCGGGTAGCGCTCGACCATCACGACATCCAGCCCCAGATCCGCGGCGCGGAAGGCGGCGGTGTAGCCGCCGGGGCCGGAGCCCAGCACCAGCACCTGGCACTGGCTGTCGGTGTTCGGGTCGGCCGCGGCCTGCGGCGCCGGGGTGGAGGACGCCCCGGCCGCGCCGGCAGGTTCCGCGGACGCCGCCTCGGTATCCTCCGCCGGGGCGGGCGAAGCCTCGCTGTCCGCGGCCTCCGCGCCGGCCTCCAGTTCCAGGATCGGATCCCCCTGAGACACCCGCTGGCCGGTCTTTACGTGCACGGATTTGACCGTACCCGCCTGCGGTGCCGGGACATCGATGGTCGCCTTGTCCGATTCGAGCGTGATCAGCGGGTCTTCCGGGGCGATCGTGCTGCCCGGCTGGACCAGGACCTCGATGATCTCGACATCCTTGAAATCGCCGATGTCGGGGACTTCGACGGTGGTGGTCTGACTCATGACAAAGCTCCGGTGATTACAGCAGCATGCGCCGCATGTCGGACAGCAGCGCGCTCAGCGTGGTGGTGAAGCGGGCACCCAGGGCCCCGTCGATCACCCGGTGGTCGTAGGACAGCGCCATCGGCAGCACCAGACGCGGCTCGAACTCCTCGCCGTTCCAGACCGGCTGCATCGAAGCCTTCGACACCCCGAGGATGGCGACCTCCGGGGCATTGACGATGGGCGTGAACTGGGTACCGCCAATGCCGCCGAGGCTGGAGATGGTCAGGCAGCCGCCCTGCATGTCGGCGGGCTTGAGTTTCTTCTCGCGCGCCCGCTTCGACAGGTCCATCAGTTCGGAGGCGATGTCCACCAGACTCTTGCGGTCCACGTCGCGTACCACCGGAACCACCAGACCATCCGGCGTATCCACGGCCACGCCCAGGTGGTAGTACTGCTTGATCACCAGGTTCTCGCCGGTCGCGTCCAGCGAGGCATTGAAGCGCGGGTATTCCTTGAGCGCGGAGACCACCGCCTTCATCAGGAACGGCAGGAAGGTGATCTTGATCCCCTGCTTCTCGTATTCGGCCTTCAGCGACTTGCGGAAGTCCTCCAGCTCGGTGATGTCGGCCTCGTCGAACTGCGTCACGTGCGGAACGGTGACCCAGTTGCGATGCAGGTTCTGGCCGGTGAGCCGGTTGATCTTTGACAGCGGCTGGGTCTCGATCGGACCGAACTCGGAGAAATCGATCTCCGGCATGGGTTCGACCCCCAGTCCGGAACCGGCGGGCTGGCTGAGCGCGCGCTTGACGAAAGCCTGCACGTCCTCGCGCAGGATGCGCCCCTTGCGACCGCTCCCCTCGACCTTGGACAGGTCGACGCCCAGCTCGCGCGCGAACTTGCGCACCGCGGGCGAGGCGTGGGCGCGACGGAACGCGGACTCGTTCTCGATATGGGCGGTGGGCGATGGCCGCGGGCCACCCTGGCCGCCCTGCCCGCCGGTACTACCCGAGTCGCCGGCCGATGCCCTGGCCGGCGCGGACCCCGTATCCGGCGCGCTGGCCGAGGCCGCGGGTGCCGTTTCTTCGCCTCCGGCGGAGGCGGCCGGCTCGGCGGTGGCCTCCGCCGGAGCTTCCCCGGCACCACTGGCGGCAGCCTCGTCCGCGGGGGCCAGTTCGAGGATCGCATCCCCCTGCGAGACGCGGTCCCCGGCCTTGACCTTCATGCCCTGCACGGTACCGCCCTGCGGTGCCGGGATCTCGATGGAGGCCTTGTCCGACTCCAGGGTGATCAGCGGGTCCTCGGGCGCCACGGTGTCACCCGGCTTGACCAGTACCTCGATGATCTCGACGTCCTTGAAGTCACCGATGTCGGGGACTTCAACCGTAATCGTGTCGCTCATGTCTGCTCCTGCCTCGGGACGCCGGCCTCAGGCCTGCAGGGGGTTGGGACGATCGGTGTCGATCTCGTATTTGTCGATCGCCTCGCGGACGGTCTTCGCCTCGACGGTCCCGGCATCGGCCAGGGCCTTCAGTGCGGTCACCGCGATGTGGTAGCGGTCGACTTCGAAGTGGCGCCGCAGCGCGGAGCGCAGGTCCGAACGGCCGAAACCGTCGGTGCCCAGCACGCGATAGTCGGCGGGCACATAGGCGCGGATCTGATCGGCGAAGTTCGACACGTAGTCGGTGGCCGCGACCACCGGCGCCTCGGAACCGCCCAGGCACTGCTCGACCCAGCTGCGACGCGGCTTCGCGTCCGGATGCAGCCGGGCATGGCGCTCGCAGTCGCGACCGTCACGCGCCAGCTCGGTGAAACTGGTCGCGCTCCAGACCTCGGCCGACACACCGAAGTCCTGCTCCAGCAGCGCCGCGGCCTCGATCGCCTCGCGCAGGATGGTGCCGGAACCCAGCAGGCGGACCTTCTTTTTCTTGCGTCCTCCGGCCTGGAAACGATACAGGCCGCGGCGGATGCCCTCTTCGGCGCCCTCCGGCATCGCCGGCTGATGGTAGTTCTCGTTCATCGCCGTGATGTAGTAGAAGACGCTCTCCTGCTCGCGGAACATGCGCCGCATGCCGTCCTGCACGATCACTGCCAGCTCGTAGGCGAACGTCGGGTCGTAGGCAATGCAGTTGGGCACGTTGGCCGCCATCATGTGGCTGTGGCCGTCGTTGTGCTGCAGCCCCTCGCCGGCCAGGGTGGTGCGGCCGGCGGTGCCGCCGATCAGGAAACCGCGCGCCCGCTGGTCGCCGGCGGCCCAGATCAGGTCGCCGATGCGCTGGAACCCGAACATCGAATAGAAGATGTAGAACGGGATGGTCGCCACGCCGTGGGTGGAGTAGGACGTCGCGGCGGCGATCCAGGAGGAGATCGAGCCGGCCTCGTTGATCCCTTCCTCCAGGATCTGGCCGCCCTTGTCCTCCTTGTAATACATCACCTGGTCCTTGTCCTGCGGCTCATAGAGCTGACCGACCGAGGAATAGATGCCCAGCTGGCGGAACAGGCCTTCCATGCCGAAGGTACGCGCCTCATCCGGGACGATCGGGACCACGTGCCGGCCGATCTTCTTGTCGCGCGCGAGGATCTGCAGCATGCGCACGAAGGCCATGGTGGTGGACATCTCGCGGTCGCCGGAATCCTCCAGCAGCCCGGAGAAGGCGTCCAGCTCCGGGACCTCCAGCGGCGTAGTCATGTGCCGCCGCTGCGGCAGGTAACCCCCGAGCGCCTTGCGCCGCTCGTGCATGTACTGCATCTCGTCGGAGTCGGGATCCGGCTTGAGATACTCGGCCCGTTCCACCTGCTCGTCGGACAGCGGGATGTTGAAGCGGTCACGGAAGTGCTTCATGTCCTCCGTGTCCATCTTCTTCTGGCTGTGGGTGCGGTTCTGGGCCTCGCCCGCCGACCCCATGCCGTAGCCCTTGACGGTGTGCGCCAGGATCACGGTCGGCTGCCCGGTATGCTCCATGGCCGCCTTGTAGGCCGCGTAGACCTTGACCGGGTCGTGACCGCCGCGATTCAGGCGCCAGATCTCCTCGTCGGACATGTTGGCGACCATCGCCTTCAGCTCGGGATACTTGCCGAAGAAGTGCTCGCGCACGTAGGCCCCGTCGTTGGCCTTGTAGTTCTGGTAGTCGCCGTCGACCGCCTCCATCATGCGCTTCTGCAGCAGGCCGTCGGTGTCCTTGGCCAGCAGCGGCTCCCAGTAGCGCCCCCACAGGACCTTGATGACGTTCCAGCCGGCGCCACGGAAGATCGCTTCCAGCTCCTGCACGATCTTGCCGTTGCCGCGCACCGGCCCGTCGAGGCGCTGCAGGTTGCAGTTCACCACCCAGGTCAGGTTGTCCAGCTTCTCGCGCGAGGCCAGGGTGATCGCCCCCATGGTCTCGGGCTCGTCGACCTCGCCGTCGCCGACGAAGCTCCACACATGACGATTCTCGGTCTGCGCCAGCCCGCGATCCTGCAGGTAGCGCATGAAGCGCGCCTGATAGATGCTCATGATCGGGCCCAGCCCCATGGACACCGTCGGGAACTGCCAGAAGTCCGGCATCAGCCAGGGGTGCGGGTAGGAGGACAGCCCCTTGCCGTCCACCTCGCGGCGGAAGTGATCCAGCTGCTCCTCGGTCAGGCGCCCTTCGAGGAAGGCACGGGCGTAGATCCCCGGCGAGGAATGCCCCTGAGCGAACACCAGATCACCGCCGTGCTCGTGCGACGGGGCGCGCCAGAAATGGTTGAAGCCGACGTCGTAGAGCGTGGCCCCGGAGGCGAAGGACGCGATGTGACCACCCAGTTCCGGCGACACCCGGTTGGCCTTGACCACCATCGCCATCGCGTTCCAGCGGATGTAGGAACGGATACGATGTTCCAGCGCGCCGTCGCCGGGGTACACCGGCTCGAGGTGCGGCGGGATGGTATTCACGTAGGCGGTGTTGGCCGAGTACGGGAGATAGGCTCCGCTGCGCCGGGCCTTGTCCACCAGGGCCTCCAGCAGGGCGTGCGCCCGTTCGGGCCCGTCGGCCTCCATCACGGAGGCAAGGGCGTCGATCCACTCCTGGGTTTCCTGCGGATCGATGTCATTCGGGATGGCGTTCAGGTCCATGCGTCTACCCCTGAAAACGGGTTGGGAAACGGTTCGCGGGCGCGGGGCCGTGCCACCGGGCGCGGGGCGGTTCTGCTACCATGCCGCGGCCCGGGCGGACAGAAAGGCGCAAGTATCCCGACTGTGTTGCCAACAGGTCAAGCGAAAGCGTTCTATGGCGCCGATCTCCCGCAAAACGGGAAGGATATGCAAAGATCGTCCCGGAATCGATCCGAACCAAGGTAACCGCATGGCCGCACCCGCCCAGCTCGACCCCTCGCACCGCCCCATGGCCCACCGCTTCCGCGGCTTCCTGCCCGTGGTCGTCGATGTGGAAACCGGGGGTTTCGACTGCGAACGCCACGCACTGCTGCAGGTGGCCGCGGTCTTCCTGCGCCGCAACGAGCAGGATCGCCTGGAGCGCGCCCATACCGTCAGCCTGCACGTGCGTCCGTTCGAAGGCTCGGAGATGGATCCGAAGTCGCTGGAGGTCAACGGGATCGACCCCTACCATCCGCTGCGCGCGGCGTGGCCGGAGGATCAGGCCATGGGCCGGCTGTTCAGTGAGGTCCGTCGCGAGGTCAAGCTGAATCTTTGCAAGCGCGCGATCCTGGTGGGACACAACGCCCATTTCGACCTCGGGTTCGTGCACAAGGCGGCGGACCGCTGCGGGATCAAGCGCAACCCCTTCCACCCGTTCAGCAGCCTGGACACCGTGTCGCTGGCCGCACTGGCCTACGGCCAGACCGTTCTTGCGCGCGCGGCGCGCGCCGCCGGGCTGGAGTGGGACAACGATTCCGCGCACAGCGCGGCCTTCGATGCCGAAAAGACCGCCGACCTGTTCTGCGCGGTCGCCAACCACTGGCAGGACCACATCGGCGTGCCGCAGGCCGCGCTGCAGCTGCCCGACCCCGAGGAACTGCCGCCCGGCAGCTGAGCACAAAAAAGGCCCGCCACCGCAATCGCGATGACGGGCCGGGCACGCCGCGGGCCAGGCGCCTCAGCCGGCGTTGCGCTGGGCGTGCTTGTCGTGGGCCTCGTCGACCATCTTCTTCAGCTCGCCGCTTTCGAACATCTCCAGGGTGATGTCGCAGCCGCCGATGAGCTCGCCGTCGATATAGACCTGCGGGAAGGTCGGCCAGTCGGCGAAGCGCGGCAGATTCTGCATGACCTCCTGGTCGGCGATCACGTTCACGTAGCCGAACTCGCGCTCGCAGCGCTTGAGCGCCTCCACCGCGCGGCTGGAGAAGCCGCACATCGGGAACTGCGGGCTCCCCTTCATGAAGATCACGACCGGGTTTTCTTCCACCTGCTGGCGGATACGGTCCATTACATCCATTGCTGTACTCCTGATACGGGCCTGATGGGTGATTGCGATAAGGAAACGTGCCGGGCGCAGCGGTGCCGCCCCGCGACAAAGTCCGAGTATTATACTCAGACATTGAAGCGAAAATGTACAACGTCCCCTTCACGCATGACGTATTCCTTGCCTTCGAGCCGCCACTTGCCGACATCCTTGGCCCCCTGTTCGCCGCCATGCTCCACGTAGTCGTCGTAGGCGACCACCTCGGCACGAATGAAGCCCTTCTCGAAGTCGGTGTGGATCACGCCCGCGGCCTGCGGCGCGGTGGAGCCCCGACGCACGGTCCAGGCGCGCACCTCCTTCTCTCCGGCGGTGAAGAAGGTCTGCAGATCCAGCAGCTCGTAGGCGGTGCGGATCACCCGGTCGAGACCGGGTTCCTCGAGACCCAGATCGGCCAGGAACTCGGCACGCTCGTCAGGTTCCAGCACCGCGATCTCGGCCTCGATGGCAGCGCACACGCTGACCACCTGCGCGCCCTCCTCGGCGGCCTTCTCGCGCACCGCGCGCACCTGCTCGTTGTCCTCGGCCAGCCCCGCTTCATTCACGTTGGCGATATACATCAGCGGCTTGATGGTCAGCAGGTGCAGATCGCGCAGCAGCTCGAGCTCCTCCGGCTCCAGCGCCTGGGCACGCACCGGGATGCCCTCGCCCAGCCCCTCGGCGACCTTCTCCGCGGCCTGCAGCCGGGCGATGGCTTCCTTGTCCTGGGACTTGGCGGCCCGAGTCAGGCGCGTGAGGGCCTTGTTGACGGTCTCCAGGTCCGCCAGCATCAACTCGGTGCTGATGGTCTCGATGTCCGCCAGCGGATCCACGCGCCCGGATACGTGAACGATGTCATCGTCCTCGAAGCAGCGCACCACCTGTGCGATGGCATCGGTCTCGCGAATATGCGCGAGGAACTGATTGCCCAGCCCCTCGCCCTGAGCCGCCCCGGACACCAGCCCCGCAATGTCGACGAACTCCACGGTCGTCGGGAGGACCCGCTCCGGCGACACCAGCGCTGCCAGTTTCTCCAGCCGCGGATCCGGCACCTCCACCACGCCAACGTTGGGGTCGATGGTGCAGAAGGGGTAGTTCTCCGCGGCGATCTCCGCGCGCGTCAGGGCGTTGAACAGGGTCGACTTGCCGACGTTGGGCAGGCCGACGATGCCGCATTTCAGACTCATGGGATTTCCTCGGATGTAACTCGGTGCGGGCTCAGCCGGAGCCGCGACCGTGCAGATGGCGCACGGCCTCGTCCCAGCGGCCGGCCAGCAGGGCCGGGATCTCGCGCGCCGCGTCGTCCAGTGCCTCGCCGATCGCCCGAGCCGCATCGCGATCGGGACGATCCAGCACGAACGGGACCACCTGGTCGCGTTCGCCGGGATGACCGATACCGACGCGCAGACGGCAGTAGGCGGGGCCGCCCAGGTGCCGGTGCAGGTCGCGCAGACCGTTGTGCCCGCCATGCCCTCCGCCATGCTTCAGGCGGACCACCCCGGGCTCGAGATCCAGCTCGTCGTGGACGACCAGGATCTCCTCCGGGGCGATGCGATAGAAATCGGCGCATTTGCGCACCGGCAGGCCGCTCCTGTTCATAAAGGACATCGGCTTGAGCAGCCAGGCATCACCTTCGGGGAGGGTCAGCCGGGCAGCCTCGCCATCGAAGCGGTTCTCCGGGCGAAAGCGGACGCCGTGATCACGGGCCAGGGCATCCACAAACCAGAAGCCCGCGTTATGCCGGGTTTCGGCGTAACGCGGGCCCGGGTTGCCCAGCCCGACCACCAGGCGAATCGGCGCAGGTCGGCTGGTCATGCGGGAGGTCGTGACCGCGGCGTTCAGCCGTTGTCTTCCTCGCCGCCGGCTTCCTCGCCCGCGGCCTCGTCACCACCTTCCTCGCCTTCGGCGCCCTCGGCGGCGGCCGCACCACCACCGCCGCCACCCTTGGCGGAACGCGGCAGCTGCACGGTCACGACCGCGTAGTCGTATTCGTCGCCCTGCATCAGCGCGACCATCTCGACACCCTTGGGCAGATTGCCCTTCAGGTCGGACAGGTGCAGCGTCTCGCCCACGTCGACGTCGGTCATGTCGATGTCGATCGATTCCGGCAGGTCGTCCGGCAGGCACTCGACCTCGATCTCGTTGACCTGACGGTTGATCATGCCGCCGCCGGGCTTCACGCCCTTGCAGGTCTCCTCATTGAGGAAATGGATGGGCACGTTCACGCGGATCGGCTGGTTGGCGCTCACGCGCAGCAGATCCACGTGATAGATGGTGGGCTTGAACGGATGGCGCTGCACATCGCGCAGGATCGCCTTCTGCGACTGGCCGTCCAGCTTGACCGTCAGGATGTGCGAGTAGAACGCATCTTCCTTCAGGTTGTGGACCATCGCGTTGTGATCCAGCGTGATCGGCACTGCGGGATCTTCGCCGCCATACAGAATGGCAGGCAGCTTGCCGGCGCGACGCAGGCGGCGGCTCGCACTCGAACCCTGTTCGTCACGCTTTTCGGCTTCAAGGGTAAAACTCATGCTCATGATGACGTTCTCCAGAATGAACGCGCCCCACCCGCGACCAGGTGAGGCGTAAAGCGGGAGGCCCTTCCTCCCGGATTCGGGGCAGCCGGCGACCGCCGGCGACGCAGGCCGGGTTCCGCCGGCCCGGGCTCAGTCCACGAACAGCGAGCTCACGGACTCCTCGCGGTTGATGCGGCGGATGGTCTCCGCGAGCATCTCCGCGACCGAAAGCTGCCGGATCTTCGGACAGGCCTGCGCGTTGGGCTGGAGGGCCAGGGTGTCGGTCACCACCAGCTCGTCCAGCGCCGAACCGTTTATGTTATCAATCGCCGCGCCGGAAAGCACGGGGTGCGTGGCATAGGCGCTGACCGAGGAGGCGCCATGCTGCTTCAGCGCCTTCGCTGCCTGACACAGCGTGCCGGCCGTATCCACCAGGTCGTCGATGATGATGCAGGACTTGCCGCGCACGTCCCCGATGATGTGCATCACTTCGGATTCGTTGGCGCGCGGACGGCGCTTGTCGATGATGGCCAGGTCGGCATCGTCCAGCCGCTTGGCGATGGCGCGGGCGCGCACCACCCCGCCGACGTCCGGCGAGACCACCGTCAGGTCGCCGGAGACGTGCCGCCAGACATCGCCCAGCAGCACCGGCGAGGCATAGATGTTGTCCACCGGAACGTTGAAAAACCCCTGAACCTGATCGGCATGAACGTCGATCGTCAGCACGCGATCGGCGCCCACCGCCTCGATCATGTTGGCCACGACCTTGGCCGAGATCGGCACCCTTGCCGAGCGCACGCGGCGATCCTGGCGGGCATAACCGAAATACGGAATCACCGTGGTGATACGCCCGGCCGAGGCGCGGCGCAGGGCATCCACCATGATCACGAGCTCCATCAGGTTCTCGTTGGTGGGCTGCCCGGTGGGCTGGATCAGGAAGACGTCGCGTCCGCGAACGTTTTCCAGGATCTCGACCTGGACCTCGCCGTCACTGAACCGGCCGACGGTTACCTTGCCCATCGGCAGGCCGAGATGCTCGGCAACGCCCTGTGCCAGTCGCGGGTTGGCGTTCCCCGCGAAGATCATCATGCGACTCTTGTCGACCACGACTTGTCCCGGTCTGGGTGGTGCGGAGCCGCGCCCGGATGGCGCGGTCTCCAGTAAGGAACCCCGGCCGGGGCCGGGGTTCGGGAATATGGCCCCTCGCCTTCGGCGCGGGGCGATTGTATGGCTGGGCCGGCAGGATTCGAACCTGCGCATGACGGGATCAAAACCCGTTGCCTTACCGCTTGGCTACGGCCCAGTAGAATGGCGGCCCGACTCGGGCAACCACGCCCGCAGGGGCGACTCGTTGCGCAGCCGGGTGACCCGGCTGCTCCAGGGCAGCGGCTGCTCCTCGCGTGCCCTTTCGGCGTCGGCGCGCTCGCGAAACAGCCCGAACACGCAACCGCCGGTTCCGCTCAGGCGGGCCCGGTCGGTCTGCGAGCCCAGCCAGTCCAGCGCCCGGGCGATATCCGGATAGCGCGTCCGGACCACCGGTTCGAAGACGTTCCCAAATGCCGCGCCGTCGACCGCGTGCGAAATTCTCTCGGTGGGACAGTCGCGTGTCAATTCTCCTGATCCGAACATGGTTCCGGTGGCGACCGGGACACCGGGGTCGATCAGCAGCGCCCAGGGGCAGTCGGGCCGCACCGGAACCAGGGTTTCGCCCACGCCTTCGGCCCATGCGGCGCGGCCGCGCACGAAGACCGGCACGTCCGCGCCGAGACGCAGGCCGAGATCGGCCAGGGTCGATTCGTCCAGGCCCAGCTCGAACAGATAATTCAGCGCAACCAGGGTAGTGGCGGCGTCGGAGCTGCCTCCGCCCACCCCGCCACCGACCGGAAGGCGCTTGTCGAGGTGGATCGTCACCCCCTCGTGCCGGCCGGCGGCCTCGAACACCAGGCGGGCAGCGCGCACGCACAGGTTTTCCGACCCGTCCACCGCATCCGCGGAGGCCATCGCCACCTCCCCGCCGGGGCGCGGCTCGAAGCGCAGCCGGTCCTCCAGATCGATGAACTGGAACACGGTCTGCAGCTCGTGGTAGCCGTCCGTGCGCCGACCGGTGATGTGCAGGAAGCGGTTGATCTTCGCGGGCGCGGGGAAGATCTGCGCAAAGAGCTTGTCCATCAGGCGGATCCGTCTCCCATCTGCCACTGGCGGATCACGGCGCGCAGCGTGAGCGCATCGCGCTGCAGCTCCATGCGCACCGGCAGGGACTCGCCGTCGAATTCCTCGTACTTGCCGTATTCGATTTCCCAGCCGGCCTGACGGATGCGGATCGGACGCCCTTCGGCATCCACTTCGCGCTCGTAGGCATGCGCCGGGTCCGGGAGCCCGCGTACCCAGTAGACCATCCCCGACACCGGAATCGCATCGCCGGTGAGACGCTGCGCCAGGACATCCGGATCGCGCGCGCTGTGATGCTGGCCGTCGCGCGTCACCAGCCGCGCCGGCTGCCCCTCGGCGAGGGTCAATCGACCGCCACCCCGTCCCATCGGACCGGACAGATCGAGGATATGCGTACCCCCCTGCACCCGCCAGTTGAGCTGTGCGGACCAGTATTCACGCTCGGTATCCAGCCCCAGGCGGGCCACCAGGCGCCAGGTTTCGATGGCGGCGAGCCGCTCACTGCGCTCCTCGAAGGCCCTTTGCGCGGCGTCGCCCCGATCCACCTCGGGCAGGGCGGCACACCCGGCGAGCAGCATTACGGTCATCAGCGCGAGTGCCGCGCGCACACCCGACCCCCTCATTCGACTCATTCGAGCAGCTCGCGCCGGACGCGCTGCAGCCGCTCGTGTCCGGGTTCGCGCTCCAGCGCCTTCTCAAGCAGATCGCGCGCCTCGTCGCGCTCGCCCTGCTCCCACAACACGACGGCCAGATTACTGGCGATCTCGCCGTCCTCCATCATGCTCCAGGCCCGCCGCAACTGTTCCTCGGCCTCGTCCAGCCGCCCGAGCCTGTAGAGCACCCAGCCGTAGCTGTCGACCACGGCTGCGTCATCGGGACGCTGCTCGAGGGCCTGCGTGATCAGCTCGTAGGCCTCCTCGTAGCGGTCGGTCCGGTCGGCCAGGGTGTACCCCAGCGCGTTCATCGCGGTGGCATTGTCCGGTTCGTTGTCAAGGATCGTGCGAAAGTCCTGCAGCGCCGCGTCCACCCGGTCCAGGCGCTCGTGGATCAGCCCGCGCAGATACAGCAGGTCGCTCTCCTCCGGGAAGGCATCCAGGGCCGCATTGGCGCGTTCCAGTGCACGTTCGTAGGCCTCTTCCTCGCGCAGGGTGTTGACCTCCACGACCCAGGCCTCGCGCGCCACGTCGGCGTCGTCGTGCGTCTGCAGTTCGTCGAACGCAGCGCGCGCCGCCCCGGCACCGTTTTCGCGCAGAGTCAGGGCCGCCAGGCGCAGCCGCGCATCCGCGCGAAACTCGCCCTCGCCGACCCGCTCGAAGAATGTCCTGGCCCGGTCCGCATCCCCCTCCAGTTCGTGCAGACGGCCCAGATAATAGGCCACCTCGTTCTCGCGCACGCCGCGGGCATCCAGGGCCTCCAGCTGCTCGCGCGCGGCCTCGTTCCAGCCGCTCTCGAGGCTCAGCAGGGCCAGCGTCAGGCGGGCCTCGTGGTCGTCGGGGGCCAGCTCTGCCAGCCGCGCGATCTCCTCCGGGCCCCGGTCGTCGTCGGCATGGTCGGTCAGCGCATGGGCGTAACCGATGCGGGCGTCGCGACTGTCCGCGTGGGCGGCGACGGCCTCGCGCATCAGGGCCAGGGCCTCGTCCCCGCGTTCGTCTCGCTCCAGGGCCTGTGCCCGCAACAGGTACAGGCTGATGGCGTCGGGATGCTGCTCGAGACCCCGCTCGGTGGCCTGCAGGGCCGCCCCGGTCGCGTCGAACCGCAGCGCAAGTTCGGCATACACTCGCCAGGTGTCGCGATCCTCTGCCCGCCGCGTGGCGAGGTGGTCCAGGGTCTCCAGCGCGTGGTCCCGGTTGTCGGCCTGCACCATCAGCGAGGCCAGCGATGAATAGGGGCTGGCACCTTCCCGCGCGCGCCGCTGCATCAATTCATCCAGCAGCTGCGCGGCGGCCTCGACCTGCCCGGCGTCGATGCGCAGCAGCGCAACGATCTGTACCGCCTCCATGTGTTCGGGCGACAGGGCCAGCCAGCGCTCCCCGGAACGCAGGGCCTGCTCACGATCCCGCGCGAAAAGGGCAATGCGGGTGGCCCGCTCGGCGATCTCCGGGTCGTGGCTCAGCGCCGCCGCCGCACCGTAGAAGGCCGCCGCGTCGGCGGTCTGCCCGGAACGCACGGCGATCTCGCCGGCAAGCACGCTGAACATCAGCGCCGCCTCCGGATCCTCCTGCAATCCGCTCTCGGGCAGGGTCACGATCTCCGGGGCGTCGGTTTCCAGCGGCTCGCCGGCACCGAGCGAATGGTGCGCACAGCCGCTGACAAGGAGGACAACGGCCGCGGCCAGCAGGGTTCGGGTCATAAAGGCATTCCATGCATGTCAGCTTTCAGTGAGACGGCACCGGGCCGCGCCAGGTTCCTTCGGGCCCGGCATCCGGATTCCTGCGCACTGTACCGAACCCTTTCACCGCGTACACTACTGACCCGCAGGGGACGTTTTGCGGCACAATACGCAGGTTATGCTCTTCGCACTCGGAATCAATCACAAGACGGCGCCGGTCGAGATCCGCGAGCGGCTGTCGGTCAGCCAGCACGAACTGGACGATGCGCTGCATTCGCTGCGCTCCGGCGTGCGGCTGCCGGAGAGTGCGATCCTCTCCACCTGCAACCGCACCGAGGTCTATTTCCGCGAGAGCGGGGAGGACAGCGAACACCGAGTGGTGGACTGGCTGGGCGGCTACCACGGGATCGACCGCGCCGAACTGCGGCCCTATCTCTACCTGCACCACGACGGCTCGGCGGTACGCCATACCCTGCGGGTCGCCAGTGGTCTGGATTCGATGGTCCTGGGCGAACCGCAGATCCTCGGCCAGATGAAGACCGCCTACCAGTACGCCCATGACGCCGGCACCCTCGGACTGTCGCTGGAGCGGCTGTTCCAGCACGCCTTCGCCACCGCCAAGGACGTGCGCACCGAGACCGCGATCGGCCAGAGCGCGGTCTCGGTGGCCTTCGCCGCGGTGTCCCTGGGGCGGCAGATCTTCGGCGACCTCAAGCCACTGACCGCGATGGTGGTGGGCGCCGGCGAGACCATCGAACTGGCCCTGCAGCACCTGCGGGGCCTCGGTATCGGCCGGGTGATCGTGGCCAACCGGACCGAGGAACGCGCGCGCAGCGTGGCCGAACGCTTCGACGGCGAGCCCATCGGCCTGGACCATCTGGGCGAACGCCTGCCGGAGGCCGACATCGTGATCTCCTCCACCGCCGCGCCGGTACCGATCCTCGGCAAGGGGGCAGTGGAGCGTGCGCTGCGCAAGCGCCGCCGCAAGCCGATGTTCATGGTCGACATCGCGGTCCCGCGCGACATCGAACCCGAAGTCGGCCAGCTGGAGGACATCTACCTGTACACGGTGGACGACCTCCAGGAAGTAATCGACGACAACATGGCCTCGCGTCAGGCCGCCGCGGAACAGGCCGAGGAGATCATCAACCAGCGCGCCGGCGAGTTCATGCGCTGGCTGCGCGCGCGCGACTCCATCGACAGCATCCGTCAGCTGCGCGAACGCGCGGAGACGGTGAAGGACGAGACCGTGGAGCGCGCCCTGGCGATGATCCGCGCCGGGCGCTCGCCCGACGAGGTCCTGCCCTGGCTGGCGCACACCCTCACCAACAAGCTGATGCACCACCCCTGCAAGAGTCTCAACACCGCGGCCCACGAGGGCGACGCCCGCCTGCTGGAGGCCGCGCACCAGCTGTTTCAGCTGCCCGAACGCGAGGACGACCCCGGACATGACCGCGGGCGTGATCACGGACATGAACCGGGACCTGACCACGGCGCGGAACCCGACGACACCAGGGACGACGCGTGAAGGATTCCTTTCGCGCCAAACTGGAGGGCCTGGCCGAACGCCACGCCGAGATCGCCGGCCTGCTCGCCACGCCCGATGCCGCCGAGGACCCCGAGCAGCTGCGCCGGCTGTCGCAGGAATACAGCCAGCTGGAACCGGTGGCCGAGGCGTGGAAGGCATGGAACGAAAACCGCGCCGCGCTGGAGGAAGCGCGCGCGATGCTGGAGGACGACGACCCCGAACTGCGCACGATGGCCGAGGGCGAGATCGAGACCCTCAGTGCACGCAACGAGGAACTGGAGGCCGAACTCTACCGCCACCTGATCCCGAAGGATCCGCACGACGACGCCAACGTGTTCCTCGAGATCCGCGCCGGCACCGGCGGTGACGAGGCCGCACTGTTCGCCGGCGATCTGCTGCGCATGTACAGCCGCTACGCGGAACAGCGCCACTGGCAGCTGGAGATCCTGTCGGCCAGCGAGGGCGAACACGGCGGCTACCGCGAGGTGATCGCCCGACTCGCCGGCCAGGGGGCCTATTCGCGGCTCAAATTCGAATCCGGCGCCCACCGCGTGCAGCGCGTACCCGAGACCGAGTCCCAGGGCCGCATCCACACCTCGGCGGCCACGGTCGCGATCCTCCCGGAACTGGAGGAGGTCGAGATGCCGGAGATCAACCCGGCCGACCTGCGCGTGGACACCTTCCGCTCCTCCGGTGCCGGCGGCCAGCACGTGAACAAGACCGATTCCGCCGTGCGCCTGACCCACCTGCCCACCGGCATCGTGGTCGAATGCCAGGAAGAGCGCTCCCAGCACAAGAACCGCGCCCGCGCGATGAACTTCCTCGCCGCGCGGCTGTACGAGGACGAACGCGCCGCGCAGGCCGAGGCCCAGAGCGCCGAGCGCAAGGGTCTGGTGGGCAGCGGCGACCGCTCGGAACGGATCCGCACCTACAACTTCCCCCAAGGGCGGGTCACCGACCACCGCATTAATCTGACGCTGTACAAGCTGGAGCAGGTGATGGCCGGCGACCTCGACCCGGTGATCGACCCGCTGATCCACGAGCACCAGGCGGAACAGCTCGCCTCCCTCGCCGACGCCTGATGGACCACCCGGCCACGCTGGACGCCCTGCTGGCCAGCCTGCGCAACCGGCTGCAGGAGGCCGGCGTGGAGGCCGCCGGCCTGGAGGCACGCCTGCTGCTCGGCATGGCCACCGGCCTGAGCACCGCGCAACTCATCGCGCGCGGCGGCGATGCTCCCGGCCCCACGCAGGCAGCCGCGGCCGAGGCGTTGTGCCGACGCCGCCTGCAGGGCGAACCGATCGCCCACATCCTCGGCCGGCGCGGCTTCCGGACCCTGGATCTGGGGGTCTCCCCGGCCTGCCTGATCCCGCGCCCCGAGACCGAGGTGCTGGTCGAGGCCGCGCTGGGGGTCATCGACGCGGCGCCGGAAGAACACCCCCGGGTGCTGGACGCGGGCACCGGCTCCGGGGCCATCATCCTTGCGCTCAAGGCCGAACGGCCGGCGATCGACGGCTTCGCCAGCGACACCAGCCTCGACGCCCTGACCCGCGCCCGCGCCAACGCCCGCGAACTGGATCTGGACGTCCGCTTCTTCGCCGGGGCCTGGCTGCAACCGCTGGCGGCCTCCGCGCGCTTCGACCTGATCGTCTCCAATCCGCCGTACATCGCCGCGGACGACCCGCATCTGCAACGCGGCGACCTGCGCTTCGAGCCACGGGATGCGCTGGTCGCGGCGCAAACGGGACTGGCGGACCTGCATGAACTGATCGCCACCGCACCCGATCACCTGACGGACGACGGCTGGCTGCTGCTGGAACACGGATTCGACCAGGACGCGGCGGTACGGGCACGACTGGAGACCGGGCCGTGGACGGACGTCACGACCTGGCCCGACACCGCCGGTCATCCCCGCGTGACCGGAGCCCGCCTGCGGGCCCGGCGCTGACTGACAGACATGCCGAGGCCCCCGGCGCATGAACCGGGGGCCCTGCGTGCCATGCGCCGGACCGGCGAGCGGCCCGACGGCACATCACGGACGCGGCAGCGGCAGTGGCAGCTTGAGGTGGATGCTGCCGGAGGAACGCCGGTCACGATGCTCCCGCGGCCCCGAACGGTGCGAACGACCGTAGTAGTGATGATGGTAGTGCCGTTCCGCACCGCGGTGGCCGGGTCCACGCCCGCGCGAATGACCGCGCCGGGAATGCTTGTGGCCGCGCGCACCCGGATGCCCGCGCTTGTGCTTGTGGCCACGACTCCCGGGATGCCCGCGCTTGTGCTTGTAACCGCGTTTGCCCGAGCGCCGATCATGGCGGACCTCCTGCAGGCCCTCGACCGAGAACTGCAGCGTGGCCCCGCCGGATGCCCCCTTGACCGGCGTCGCGGCCTGGGCCGGTGCCGCGACCACAAAGGCGAGCAGTGCGGCGGGCACGACCACGGCGGTCAGACGCTGCAGGATGGATTTTTGTTCAGGGTTCATGGGACGCCTCCTTCCCTTTCTCTTCTGGCCGGATTGCCGGGAACCAGACTAGCCCTCCCGACTGAACCCCCCTTGAACCGCCTGCCGCGTTGCGTGAAGTCCCCCGCAGTTCCGGCACGCGGTCCGCGCGGCCATGTGACGGAGTTACAATCTACCCATGAATGACGACGAGCTCCTGCGCTACGCACGCCAGATCATGCTGCCCGGTATCGGGGTCGAGGGCCAGGAAAGCCTGCGCCGGGCGCATGCGGTGGTGATGGGCGTGGGCGGACTGGGTTCGCCGGTAGCGGCCTACCTGGCGGCGGCCGGGGTCGGCCGGCTGACCCTGGTGGACCCGGATCACGTCGAGACCAGCAACCTGCAGCGCCAGATCCTGCACGGCGAGGCCGACGTGGGCGCGGACAAGGTCGCCTCCGGTGCGCGGCGCCTCGCGGCGTTGAACAGCGCCTGCCGGGTGGAGACCCGGGCCGAACGGCTGAACGCCGACGCGATGCGCGCGCTCTTCGCCGGCGCCGACGTGGTGCTGGACGGCACCGACCATTTTGCCGCGCGTGGCGCGATCAACCGCGCGGCGATCGCCACCGGCACGCCGCTGGTCTCCGGCGCGGTGATCCGCTTCGAGGGCCAGCTCACCACCTTCGATTTCCGCGACCCGCAGGCGGCCTGCTACCACTGCCTGTACGGCGACGAAGGCGCGGACGAGGACACCTGCGCGACCAGCGGGGTGCTGGCGAGCCTGCCGGGGGTGGTCGGGAGCCTGCAGGCGACCGAGGCCCTCAAGCTGCTGGCCGGCCTGCCGACCCTGGCGGGGCGCCTGCTGCTGATCGACGGCCTGCACATGCAGTTCCGCGAGATCGGCCTGCAGCGCGACCCGGCCTGCCCGGTCTGCGGAGATCCCCCGTAGGAGGCCAGCCCCTGGCCGATTCGGCGCCGGAGGCAGCCCGGACGCCCGATCGGCCGGAGGGCCGGCCTCCCACAGGGATTTACCCGGTCTGCGGAGATTCCCCGTAGACATGATGGATTGACCTGCCCGACCTCGAGAGCGTGGGTTATGTTCTCGGGGTTGGGATAACCACCTTCAACACAGAGCCAATATCGAGGGGGCAGGTCATGAACCAGTTTAGCGCGGAAGGGATGAAGGATGCAGGGCCGG